>DVKA01000063.1 GCA_018716365.1 Candidatus Caccocola faecipullorum | reverse complement strand
CGTCTTGCCGAGATACTGGTCGTCGTCAGCCGCGAAGGCCGTCCCCGCCGCGAGCATCGAGAGCGCGGCAGCCGCCGCCATTACTTTTTTCGTCACGTTTTTCATAATTTACGCCTCCTTGAAAATTTTATACAGTTTCCCGCGCGCGGCGGCCTTCGCCATGTGTCCGCGCTTTCAGCCTAATTGATAGAGCGCGCTCGAAGTCAAGCGCCGCGCGCTACTCCATGCGCTCGATGCGCACGGCCTCGCCGAGCGTTGAGACTTTGTCCGCGCCTTCGACGAAGCGACCGAGCGGCACGAGGCCGCGCGACTCGCGGAAAGGCTTGTAGAATACCGAGAGGTTGCCCCAGGGCGCGTAAAGCGCGAGGGTTCCGGCGTCCGGCGTGCAGCTCTCGGGCGCGCCCTCCGTCGAGAGCTCTTTCTCCGTGTAGGCGATACGCTCGACGCCGTTAAAATCTTTGAAATCGACGGTAACGGGCAGCATCGCCCACAGGCTTTCCGCCGACTGGCTGCCGTTGAGCTCCGCGACCGCCTCGCCGCCGCTCCACGTGAATTTCACGCGCTTCGGCGCGCCGGCCCACGCGGCGCTCGCGATTACCAGCAGCGCCATAACGCAGACCGCAGTCAAAATTTTCATTTTCATTCGCTCCTTCCGTTTCGCCGCGCCGTCTCTCCGCGCGGCCCTGATGCGCGTATTCTATTTTGACGTGCGCCTTGATGTCTAATACCTGCTCTGAATTACTTTCTCATGCCTTTGGCGTATGGATTGCGCTGCGGCGCGCTGTTATAATAAAAGCCGGGAATTTTCAGTACAGATCTGCAATCGGAGAAAAGGGGGCGGCTTTATGGAGACGCGGGTGCTGAAGTACTTCCTCGCAGTGGCGCGCGAGGAGAACATAACGAAGGCGGCGGAGCAGCTGCACATCACACAGCCGACGCTTTCACGCCAGCTCGCGCAGCTCGAGGAGGAGCTCGGCGTGCATCTCTTCGAGCGCGGCACGCGGCGGACGACGCTGACGAGCGAGGGGCTTCTGCTGCGCCGGCGCGCGGAGGAGATCGTCGAGCTGATGGACAAGACGGAGCGCGAGCTAGCGGAGCAGGAGGAGCTGGTCGACGGCACGGTCTCGATAGGCTGGGGCGAGCTGGAGTCTGTGAAGCTCGTCGCATCGATGCTGCGCGCCTTCAGCGAAAAATATCCGCTCGTGCGCTACCGCCTGTACAGCGCGAACGCAGACCACACGAAGACGCAGATAGACCGCGGCCTGCTCGACGTCGGCCTTCTGCTCGAACCAGCGGACATTTCCAAATATGAGTTCGTCCGTCTCGGCGTGAAGGAGCGCTGGGCCGCCATCATGCCGCCCGACGACCCGCTCGCAGCGCTCGAAACGATACGCCCCGGCGACCTTCGCGGGCGGCGGCTGATAATCTCCTTCCGCCCCAACGTGCAGAGCGAGCTTATAAACTGGCTCGGCGACGCATACGACGCGGACTGCGTCATGTGCGTCAGCAACATGAGCACGAACTCGGCGATTATGGCGAAGCACGGCTTCGGCTGCGCGCTCGCCGTCGAGGGCAGCCTGCCCTACGTAGACCCGAACGAGCTGGCGCTGCGCCCGCTCGAGGGGCTCGTCTCCACATCCGTGCTTGCGTGGAAGCGCGAGCAGCCCTTCTCCCCCGCGGTGACGAAGTTCATAGAGTTCGTAAAATGCTTCCCGGGCATCGAGAACCGATAAAATCAAAGCATTAGACATAAACGCATAACGAAATTTATAGTGTAAGCGCCCCGGCACGAGAGCAGGAAGCTCCGCGGAACGGGGCGCTTCTTCGTACATTACGCGCGGCGGCGCGAATTTACGGCGCGCGTGAAAAATCATCGTTGGGGGGATATTTTTATGAACAGACGCGATTTTCTGAAAACGACGCTCGCGGCTGCGGCCGGCGGAGCGATGTTCGGCGGGCTGCGGCTTACGGGCGCGCGCGCCGCGGAGGCGGCTCCCGCGGGAGACGGCGTGAAGAAGAAGATTTTGGTAATCACGGGCAGCCCGCGCGCGCACGGCAACTCCAACGCGCTCGCGGACGAATTCACGCGCGGCGCGCGCGAGGCGGGCCACGAGGTGGTGCGCTTCGACGCGGCGCTGAAGAACGTCCGCCCCTGCACGGCATGCAACCACTGCGGCATGCAGGGAGCCTGCATACTCGACGACGACGATTTCCCGTTCGTGCGCGAGCATATCGCGACCTCGCAGGCGGTGCTCTTCGTCTCGCCGGTCTACTATTACACGATTTCCGCGCAGCTCAAGGCCGTCATCGACCGCTTCTACGCGATCAACGGAACGGTGCATGACCGCAAGCGCTCGGGCTTCATCCTGACGCTCGCGAACAGCGACATGGAGCGCGTGCAGCCGATAATAGACTATTTCCGCAAGGGGCTTTACGACTATCTCGGCTGGGAGTACGCGGGCCACGTCGTCGGCACGGGGCTCTGGCCCGCGGGCGCGGTGAACGGCACGCGCTTCATGGACGAGGCCTACCGCCTCGGCAGGAATATATAAAAATTTCAAAGGAGTGGAATAACGATGTCTCTCGGATTCACTGAAATACTTCTGATAGCGCTCTTCATCCTCATAGTCTTCGGCGCGAAGCGCATACCGGAGCTTGCGCGCGCGATGGGGCGCGCGTCGTACGAGTTCAAGAAGGCGAAGGCCAACCTCGAAGCGGAGAGCCGAGACTTCATGAACGCCTCGGAGAAGGCGGCGGAGGCCGAGGAGGCGAAGCGGGGGACGGCGGCGTGAGCGACGGAGACGAGAGCTTCATAAGCCACCTCGAAGCTCTGCGCGGCGCGCTGCTGCGCTGCGTCGCCGTCACGGCGGCGCTCTTCCCGCTCGGGTACTTTCTCGCGCCGCGCGTCATCTCCGCGCTGACGGCGTGGTGCTTCCCCGACGGCGCGGCGCTACACTACTTCGCGCCGATGGAGGTTTTCTTCGTGCAGCTGCGGCTCGCGCTGATAATCGCACTCGTCCTCGCCTATCCGTGGAACGCGGCGCAGATATGGCGCTTCGTCATGCCCGCGCTCTACAAGGACGAACGCCGCGCCCTCTCGCGCGCCGTGCTCGCCTCGACGCTGCTCTTCGCCTGCGGCGCGGCCTTCTGCGCGGGGCTCGTGCTGCCC
>DVKA01000062.1 GCA_018716365.1 Candidatus Caccocola faecipullorum | reverse complement strand
ATCTCACGTAAAAACGGATACATAACAGAAAAAAGTGATAGTAAATTAAGCTTACAGGATGACTTGTGCGCGTCAGTGTTTGAAAAACAGATGGAAGGGATTGATAGTAATGGACGAGAATAAATGCAAGGTTTATCTTTTGTCGGGATTTTTGGGGAGCGGCAAGACTACGCTTTTGAAGCATCTGCTTGAGACGCACCCGGAGAACGAGCGCGTCGCGGTGCTGATGAACGAGTTCGGCAAGGCCGGAGTCGACGGCGACGTGGTGCGCAAGAACGGCCTTGAGATTATAGAGATAAGCCGCGGTTCTATTTTCTGCGCCTGCGCGAAGGGCGATTTCCTGCGCGGCCTTTACACGATTCTCAAGGATTACAGGCCGACGATCCTGCTCGTCGAGGCGAGCGGCGTCGCAGATACGACGGATATGAAGAAGGACCTCGGCCACGGTATGCTGCACGACTATTACCGTTTTGCTGGCAATATCTGCGTCATCGACGCGCAGCATTTTGAGGACTGGCTCGACCTCTTCAACGCCGTCATAAAGCAGACGGAGGCGGCGACGCAGCTCATCATCAACAAGACCGACCTCGTGACGCCGGAGGAGGCCGACGCGCTTGAAAAGCATCTGCACGAGCTGAATCCGACGGCGCAGATAACGCGCGCCACCTTCGGCAACGTGCCGTGGAGCGTCTTCCGCTCCGACGACGCCGACGAGAAGATGGCGGAGATACCGGAGGCGGAGGCTTGGGAGAAGTTTATCGACGACGTGCTCGCCAACGCGACGCCGCACATGGCCCCGCCGGACAACCTCGCCTCGCTGAGCGTCTTCTGGGAGGGCGACGCTGAGAAGTTCAAGGAGATACTGAACAGGCTGCCCGAGGACGTTGTGCGCTCGAAGGGCTATTTCGTCGATACAGACGGCAAATGGAAGGTCTTCGACATAGTCGGCAGCAAAAACCCCGTCTACACCGACGCTTCGCCGGATTTCAGCCAGCCGCGCAACCTTGCTATATTTATCCGAAAGGTACGCGCGCGCCGCGAAATTCCGGGACTTTTCCAGGATGCGGGGCTGAAGCTGCTGGAGCTTAGGTTCTAGCGCGGGCGCGCCCTGCGGCGCGGATTTGCAAAAAAGAATGTAAAAAAGCCGGAGCTGCTGAAGCTCCGGCTTTTTGCATATTCATGCGGATTTTTTACGCGTTCTCTTCTTCGAGTTTGCGCTTGATTTTCTCGGCGAGGCGCTTGATGTAGGCCGCGTTTGCCCCGCAGCAGCCGCCGATATAGGTCGCGCCCATGTCCACCGCTGGCAGAACGTCGTCGGCGAAGGCCTCGATGTCGAAGGCGGCGTTGACTTCGCCGTTGTCGCCGACGATCGGCGCTCCGGCGTTCGGCTTGAAGATTATCGGGAGGTCTGTGACGGCCTTGAATTCCGATATGACGGGCAGCGCGTCGACGGGACCGAGCGAGCAGTTGAGGCCGACAGCCGTGAGGTTGTAGGGCTTGAGCCCCTCGACGATGTCCTTGCAGGTGTTGCCCATCATCGTGTGCGAGACCTTCGCGCGCTTGCCGTTCTTGTTCGCGCCCATGAAGCTCATGGAGCAGAGCAGCGGCACGTCGTAGTGAGAGGCGGCTTCGGCGGCTATCTTCAGCATTTCGAGGTCCATGAAGGTCTGGATGTATATCACGTCGGGGCCTTCCTGCATTCCGCTGCCGATCTGCTCTTCGAACATCGCCTTCGCCTCTTCGCGCGAAATCTTGCCGTAGGGTTTGAGCAGGCCGGTAAGCGGGCCGATGGCGAGGCCGACCTTCGCGCGCCCGTTTACTGTGTCCTTCGCAATGCGTACGGCGGTCGAGACGACCTGCTCGACTGTGTAGGAGCTGCAGCGCGCCACCTCCGCGCCGTTCGCGGCGAAGGTGTCGGCGAGGACTATATCCGCGCCCGCCTGCACGTACTCTTCCTGGAGCTCGCGCACGATCTTCGGGTTCTCGATGTTGTAGCGCCAGACAGGGACCTTGTCCGTAGCCTTCTCCCAAAGGCTGGTGCCCACCGCTCCGTCCATAATCACGACTTTCTTCATTGTTCCGTACCGCCTTTCATTCCGTTTTTTATTTCCATTTGAAAGCCCGCGGCCCTATTCCTTCCAGCGCACGAGTTTCTTTTCCGAGTAGCTCAGCAGGGCGTTCAGCAGGCTTACGACGACGCCGATGAGTATTATTCCGGCTATGACGTTGGTGTAGTTCGCGTAGTCGGAGTAATTTTTTATAAAGTAGCCGAGGCCGCTTGACGCGCCCATCATCTCCGCCATCGTGAGCAGCAGGAACGAGGTCGAGAGCGTCACGTGCAGGCCGGCCATTATGCCGTGGAAGAGGTATGGCATCATTATCTGGAAAATCATCTCTGAGCGCGTCAGGCCGAGCGCCCGCGCCGAATTTATTATACGCTGGTCCATCGAGGCAGCGCGGTTGATTATCCCCATGAAAGTCGGCCAGAATATGCCGAGGATGATTATCGCGGCCGCGGCGCTGCGGAAGGTCGGCATCAGCGCCACGGCGTAGGGGCTGTATATCACGGGCGGTATCGGGCTGAGCACCTTGGCGATGGGCAGAAAGACGCCGCGCAGGAACGGCGACATCCCTGTGAAGAGGCCGAGCGTCACGCCCGCCGCGAGCGCGATCGCCATGCTGGCGCAGAGCAGCGCGAGCGACGAGAATATTCCGCGAGCCATCAGTTCGCGGCAGTCCCAGAATGCCTGAAAGACGTCGCGCGGCGGCGGCAGAAGTATCGGGTTCGCTATTTTCAGGTTCACGGCGGAGAGCTCCCACGCGGCGAGCGCGAGAAGCGCGGCGCACGCTATCGCGGAGCACTGCGCCGCCGCCTCGCGCCTGCGCAGTATCTGCGCGGCGTAGAAGCACTCTATCAGCGCTAGGGCGGCGAGGTACATCGCGCAGCCGGAAAGCTCCCCGCGGCTGTTGTAAAGCACGAGGGCCAGCAGCGCGGCGAAGGCCGACTGCGTTATGAGGACGGCGCGCTTCACTGTCTCGCCTCCTTCGCTCGCCCCGCGTCGCAGAATCGCTCCGCGAGGCGGCTGACGAGCGAGAAATACTCCTGCGTGCCCGCTATCTCCTCCAGTACGCGCGGGTAGCCGAAGGGCACGTCGAAGTCTCCGCTTATAACGCCGCCGTTCATGAAAAGTATCCTCTCGCCGAGCGTCACTGCTTCGTCGACGTTGTGCGTTACAAAGAGCACCGTGCGCGGCTTCCCGCACTTCGCAAGGCCGGAGACGAGCGACTGGAGCGAGCGGCGCATCTGCGGGTCGAGCGCGCTGAACGGCTCGTCGAAAAGCCATATATCGGAGTCCATCGCGAGCGCGCGCGCTATCGCTACGCGCTGTTTCATGCCGCCGGAGAGCTGGTTCGGATATTTGCCGCGGCTCTCGTAGAGGCCGACCTGCGACAGAAAATCCGCCGCGAGCGCGGACGAGGCCTGTTTTGTAATTTTACGCGCGTGGCGTATTGCGAAGGCGACGTTCTCCTGCGCCGTCATCCACGGGAAAAGCGAACAGTCCTGAAAGACTATCGCCCTGTCCGTCCCGGGCCCTTCGGCCTCAGCACCGTTGATTTTTATGACGCCGGACGACGGGCGCGAAAGCCCCATGACGAGGTTCAGCAGCGTGCTCTTGCCGCATCCGCTGTGGCCCAGCACGCAGGCGAAGCAGCCGCGTTCGACGCGCATGGAAAGGCCCCGGAGCACCGGAAGCTCCGAGGCGTAGCTGAAAAATATATTTTCCGCTTCGACGGCGAAGGGCGCATCCATGACGCTAAAGATTGTTGGCGGCGAACTCCGCGTCCATTTTCTTGAAATATTCGCAGTCGGGCCAGCGCTTCATCGCTTCGTCGAGCGCCTCTCTGTACACGCCCGAGTCGACGTTGTCCGAAATGTCCGCCTTATAGCCCTTCGGCAGGTCGCCGTTGGCCTCCATGACCTTGTAGAAATCCTTAATCCTGTTCACCGCGGGGTCCATCGTTATCACCATGACCTCGGAGTAGAGGCAGTATCTGACGTAGTCCTCCGGCTGGCCAGAGAAGGCCATGAGCTTCGCCACGGCGGTATCGGGGTCGTCGAGCATCAGCTTATAGGCGCGCAGGTTGGCGATCTGGAACTTGACCAGCGCGCCGCGCTTCTTCTCGAAAACCTCGCGCGACGCAGTCTGACGGCAGCAGACTGCGTTCGGCGCGACCTCCTTGATGTTGAAGGCTATCGCAAGTCCGCGCTTCTCGGCGATGAGGCCGAAGCCGCTGTTCACGAAGCCTATGTCCGCCATGCCCTTCGAGACGGCCTCTATTATCGCCTGAAAGCCGTCGAGCTGTATTATCTCCACATCTTTCTCAAGGTCGAGGCCGGCCTCGCGCATCTTCGCGCGCATTATCATCTGTCCCGTCTCGGGACGGTGGACGGCGACCTTCTTGCCCTTGAAATTTTTTATGTCGCGGTACTTGTCCTTATTCTCCGGCAGAGTGACTCCCTGGCATCCCTCCGCTATCGTCCCGCCGTAAATCACGAGCCCCGCGCCCTTCGCGGCGTAGGTCAGCGATGGAATGACCCCGAGCGAAAGTATGTCGAGCTTGTTGCCTAGCTGGAGCGCCGTAACGCCTTCGTTGAGGTTCGAAATCTGCATGAGCCTGACGTCGAGCCCTTCGTCCCTATAGTAGCCCATTTCGTGGGCGAGCACGACCATCGCGGGCTTTATGCTGTTGCCCATGTTGCCGACGCGCAGCTCCGTGTCTCCGGCGCGTGCGGATGAGGGCAAAAATATCAGCAGCACGAGCGCTGTGGCGTAAAAAATATTTTTCATCGTTTTTCTCTCCATCTGATGAGGTTTATGCGCGAAGCTCCCGAGAGGCGCCGCCGTCCTTTTCGTAGAATGGGCATTCGTCCTTGAGGCATTCGTTGTTGAATTTGTTGTAGCGGCACAGTATGCCGTCCGGCACGCCGATGACAGTGCCGAGGTGCTGCGCTATGTATTTTTTCATGAAAAGCAGCGCCGCGAAGGTGTTGCGCTTGCAGCAGCGCGGGCCGCCGAGCTTCGCCATTTCGGAGAGCGCGCCCGCCGTCGCGTAGTTGCAGAGGCTCCACGTATCCTTCGAAAGCGGCGTCGTCCCGGTATAGACGCTCATGAAGATGCCGCAGCCGACAGCCGCGCCGCAGGCCCCGTAGAGGCCGCAGAATGCGGGCAGCACGTTGCGCGCGCGCCGGCGCACCTCGTCGAGCTTCTTCCCGAACTCCGCCTCCGGCGTTTCGTCCCTGAGGCAGCCCTCCGCCATCAGCACCGCCGGCACGAGATAGTGATGCGCGAAGTTGTGCATCGGGAAGCTCGCGTCGTTCATGACCTCCGCGACGACGTCCATAGGGCCTCGTCCCTTCGGCGCGCGGTAATATTCGAGACACCGCGCCGTTATTATGTCAAAACTCCTGTCGTTTCCGCAGTCAGCCGCCATTTTAATTCCTCCCAGTCCATTCCCAGCCTGCGGGAACCGCCGGCGGCTCCAGAGCGTCGCGTCTCAACTCCGCGCCGCTTTTTGTTTTTTCAAGCGTCTCATTCATTTGCTTTTCCTCCGATGCCTTTATAGTTCCATGTTCGGCGCGTAAGCCTTCCTCCGCCTCCGCGCCTTCCGTTACATCCCGTCGTCTATGGTTTCCGGTATGGCCTGGGCGAGGCGGTCTATGCGGTCGCGGTAGTCCAGCAGCGTCGCGCGCCAGAAGACGAGGCAGACGCGCCCTTCGTCGGTGATTTCATAGACGCGCTTCGCCTGAAGGCCGCCGTCCGCTTCGATGCGGGAGACAAGCAGCCCGGATTCTTCCATTTTTTTGAGCGTCCGGTAAAGCCCGGTCGGGTCTATGCTGCTGTAATCCATCACGTCGCTTTTGTAGAGTTTTTTGAGAATCGAGAAGCCGTGCATCGGCTCTTCGTTTAGGAGCAGAAGTATCGAAGGCTGTATGAATCTTTCGAGAAACGATCCGCGGCAGGCGCATTTTTTCATTTCGTCATACCTCGCTGTTTACTGGAGTTTGTCTAATATATTAGCAGAGGCTGAAAAAAATAGAAAGCTGGCGAAAATTATTTTTTTGCACCGGCGGAGGCGTTTTTTGCAGGTCTGCAAAAACTGCGTGCGGCTGCATGGCATAAAAAAAGGAAGGGGGCGCGCCCTTCCTTTTTGCGCTTGTTTTACGCGGCTAGAAGCATTCGAAGAAATTCCGCAGCGTCCAGTAGAAGATATTTGGCTGTTCGAGGTATGAGGTCTGCGAGGCGTCGGGTATCACGGCCATGCGCGAGCCAGGGATCAGCGAGCGGTAGTATTCGCAGGTCTGCTGGCGCACCTGGTCGAACTCGCCGCAGACGAAGAGGACGGAGATCCTTATGCTGTGGAGCCTGTCCGTTATGTCGAGGTCCTTGAGCGTGCCTTCGCAGGTGAATTCGCTCGGCCCCCACATATGGCGGTAGACGCGCGTGCCGGAGTAGCTCTTCGGCTTCAGCGGCGTCGCCATGTGGCCAGGTCTTTCGACTGTCGCCGTGCGGTAGCGGAAATTCGCCTCGTATTTACGTATTATCTCCTGATAGCGGTAGCCGTCGAAGTGGTGCTCACGCTCGCACAGCTCGACCTCTTCAAGGCAGCCTTCGCCGAGCTCCGCAAGGCGCTGTTTCGCGTCGGCGAGCCATATGCGCGTGCTTACGAGCGGGCTTATCATGGTGATGGAGATAGCCGGGCTCTGGGGCGTGTCGAGCACGTGGCGGGCCGCAAGGTACGCGCCCCAAGAGCGCCCGATGAGGTGTATCTTCGGCGCACCTATCGAGGCTATGACTTGGTTGAGCTCCTCGACGTATCTGTCGGTGGTCCAGAGCGACTCTTCTCCCGTATGGGATTTTTCGTCGCATCCTATCTGGTCGTACAGGTAGACGGCGCGGTCTTCCGCAATACGTTCCGCCATTGGGCGGAACGACTCCTTGTTGCCGCCGGGACCTCCGTGGATGTAGAGCGCCGGAATGCCGCCCTCGCCCTCACGTCCGTAAACGCTGAGTGTAACAAAACCGCCGGGAACTTCGAGATACTTGGTAGTCATCGTGGCCGCCATCGCTTTCGCCTCCTTATTTATTTCTGTTATAGTTAGTAGAATAATTATACCATACTATGGCGTTTCGTTTATTTTATAAATTATTTTTGCTTGGTTTTACGGATATGATGGAGAGAACGGAAATGCCAAAAAGCCGGAAGTGCGCGGCTTCCGGCTCTGTTGTGCGTCGCTGTGTTAATTTTATGGCTGAGGTTATTTCATAGCCTCTTCGACCGCTACCGCTACCGCGACGGAGGCTCCGACCATCGGGTTGTTGCCCATGCCGATGAGGCCCATCATGTCGACGTGCGCGGGGACTGAGGAGCTGCCCGCGAACTGCGCGTCGCTGTGCATGCGGCCCATCGTGTCGGTCATTCCGTAGCTTGCGGGGCCGGCGGCCATGTTGTCGGGGTGCAGCGTGCGTCCCGTGCCGCCGCCCGAGGCGACGGAGAAGTATTTCTTGCCGTGCTCGTTTGCCCATTTTTTGTAGGTTCCGGCGACGGGGTGCTGGAAGCGCGTCGGGTTCGTCGAGTTGCCGGTGATGGATACGTCTACGCCCTCGTGGATCATTATCGCTACGCCTTCGCTGACGTCGTCGGCGCCGTAGCATTTGACCTTCGCTTTGTCACCGTCGGAGAAGGCGCGCTCGCTGACTATTTTCAGCTCGCCTGTGAAGTAGTCGTACTTCGTCTCGACGGAGGTGAAGCCGTTGATGCGCGAGATGATGTAGGCCGCGTCCTTGCCGAGGCCGTTGAGTATTACGCGGAGCGGCTCTTTACGGACCTTGTTCGCAGTGCGCGCGATACCTATCGCGCCTTCCGCCGCGGCGAACGACTCGTGTCCCGCGAGGAAGCAGAAGCATTTCGTCTCTTCGCGCAGCAGCATCGCCGCGAGGTTGCCGTGGCCGAGGCCGACTTTGCGCTGGTCCGCGACGGAGCCGGGGACGCAGAAAGCCTGAAGGCCTTCGCCTATTTTCTCGGCTGCTTCGGCGGCGGTCTTTACGCCGCTCTTTATCGCGTTCGCC
>DVKA01000061.1 GCA_018716365.1 Candidatus Caccocola faecipullorum | reverse complement strand
CTATTCCTATATTGCGCACTTTGCTTAAATCGATGCCCTGCATCGTCAACACCACCAAACAAGATTAAAATTTATTGTTTTCACTACCAACGGTAATGAGCAAAGGCGCGGTTGGCTTCCGCCATGCGGTGAGTGTCTTCGCGCTTCTTTACAGAACCGCCTTCACCCTTGCACGCGTCGCCGAACTCTCTCGCCAGGCGTTCTACCATCGGTATGCCCTTGCGCGAGCGTGAGTAGCTGATGATCCATCTGATCGCGAGCGCCTGCGCCCTGTCGGGCTTCACTTCGACGGGAACCTGATACGTGGCGCCGCCGACTCGTCTCGGACGAACTTCGACCAACGGACGGACGTTCGTCATCGCTTTTTCAAAAACTTCACCGGGCTCCATATTGAGCCTGCTTCCGGCCAATTCCAGCGCACCATAGAGTATACGCTCAGCGGTGCTCTTCTTTCCGCCCATCATGAGACAATTGATGAACTTCGTCACAGATGCGCTTCCATAGATGGAATCGGGCGGCGTTATACGTTTTTTAACATGACCCTTACGCGGCATAAACAACTACCTCCACTAAAATTCCAAAACTACTTCGGTCTGCGTGCACCATAGAGCGAACGGCTCTGACGACGGTTTTCGACTCCGCCGCAGTCAAGCGTACCTCTGATTATGTGATAACGGACGCCAGGCAGGTCTTTTACACGACCGCCGCGAACGAGCACGACGGAGTGTTCCTGAAGATTGTGTCCTACGCCGGGGATATAGGCGGTGACCTCTATACCGTTTGTAAGACGGACACGCGCGACTTTACGAAGAGCCGAGTTAGGCTTCTTCGGGGTAACCGTGTAGACGCGGGTGCAGACGCCGCGGCGCTGGGGGTTTTCCTGGAGCGCAGGCGCGCTGGAACGACGCCTCTTCTCTTCCCTGCCCGTACGAATGAGCTGACTAATTGTTGGCAAATAGCTCCCTCCTTCTCATAGTAGTTATTCTACTTTTTAAGAATCGCCGCGACCGCCGTCTTATGCGACACAACGCAGGCTCTTCCTAACTTCACCGAATCTTCCGCTACTTCTACGGGAGTGTTCGTTTCCGCTGAAATCTTCCTGACTTCTCCCGCTATTTTTTCATCGGCGTCGTCCGCCAGAAAAATTTTAATCACCTCTCCGCGCTTCAGGCTTCTCATGACGCTGTTGAAGCCTGCGGTTCTCGGCGAGGAGGATAATTCATTTAAAGGCACACGTACACCTCCTGTGCGCAGCCGCACCGATATATATTAACAGCGCAGGGCGCGCGTGTCAACAAACACGGCGCTCTGCGCTGCGAAAATTATTTTATCGCAGATTCTTTACTCTGCGAATGACGGTTCCGCCGGTTCGGCTTCCTGCGCTTCGCCGCCGATTTCCGTTATCTCGACCTTGCGGTGGCGTTCAACGCCGGTGCCCGCAGGGATGAGCAGGCCGATGATGACGTTTTCTTTCAGGCCGGCGAGTGTGTCTACGTCGCCGCGTACAGCCGCGGCCGCGAGGACCTGCGCCGTCTGCTGGAACGACGCCGCGGAGAGGAAGCTGTCTGTTGCGAGCGCGGCTTTCGTTACGCCGTGTACGACCGGGCGCCACTGCGGCTCTTCGCTGAGCCTGCGTACGAAGGAGACGCGCTGCATGAGCTTCTTATATTCCGAGGCCGAGGACTTGGATCGGACTGTGATCGTTCCCGTAGCGACCGCCGCTATCTTGTCGAGCAGCGAGCTTGTGATCTCCTGCGCTCCTGCTGCGACGATCTCTCCCTTTTCATTGGAGACGGGTTCGAGCAGTATCTTGCCGAGCACTCTCTCCGTGAGCAGAAGTTTCAGCACGCGCTCGCGCGTCAGTATCATGTCGTCGCACTCGACTCCGCTTATCGAACCGTCGATGAGGCCGCTGATGACCGAGCCGTCTATCACGTGCGGGATGTCCTCGATGACTTCTCCGTCGGCGTTGAGCGCCTGTTTTACAGCCTTACCGAAGAAGTGCTCGATGAGTACGTGGTGCATCGCGTCGGTCAGGTTGATGACCTCGGGCGACTTCCAGAGTTTTATCTGCTTTATGTTGTGCTTCTTAAGAAGCTCGATGACTTCGTCGCTGAGCACCGCGTCGGATTTCACGACGGTGCTGCCTGCTTCGTCGGCGACGTCGCCGGCTATCCACGACTTGTCTTTGTTCTCTTCGAGCAGGTTCATGTCGCGGATGTAGACAGGCTGCGGCGCGAAGCCCGTTATCACCGAGAGGTCCGAGGAGGCGAGGCGCGTGCCGCCGGAGATGAGGACTTCGCCAGTCTCGGGCGACTTGAAGTCTCCGATGAGTTCAAGCCCTTCCATGGCGCGTCTGAAGTTGGTGTCGCCTATTATGACGCGCACTTCGCCGGACTGATCTTCGGCGATTATCTCAGTCGCCGCGCTTCCGGGCTGGAGTATGGCTTCGAGGGTTCCCTTGCCGAAGGCTGAGAAGTCCTGTCCGCCGTTCTCTGGAGCTGCTGCGCCGGGGACGTCGACTATCTTGTAGTCCTTTATGGAGTTGTAGGACTCTTCAAGCGACGCGGCGTTCTGCGCGCGTATCTCTTCCACGGCCTTCTCAAGGTCGTCCTTCCAGACAAGTTCGCCGGAGACGAAAGCGCTGTCGCCCTCTTTCATGACGCGGACGCGGTTGACCGGCGCGACTTTGCGCAGAATCGTCTCGATATGTTTGTCGTTGATGGAGACGCCCTGAGAACGGTAGACCTCCTGAATGCCGTCGAGCAGATAATGCTGAACCGCCTCAAGGCCCTCGACTTCGAGCAGCTGCTGCGGGTCGATGTAGCCCTCGGTGAGGATCTGCCCTTTCTTGATGTGGCTGCCTTCTTCTATGCCGGAGAGCAGGTTCTGCGATGCGGGGATGTTGTAGGAGACGCGCTCCTCCGTGCCGTCCTCGTGCTCCTTGGCTATTATGAGCTTGCGCTTGCCGTCCATCTCGCGCAGTTCGACAAGCGTGCCTTCCTCTTCTGCGAGGATGGCGACCTTCTTCGGGCGGCGGACTTCAAATAGCTGTTCAATACGCGGAAGACCCTGCGTGATGTCTTCACCCGTGAACTGGCGGACGCCTCCGGTGTGGAAGGTGCGCATCGTCAGCTGCGTGCCGGGTTCGCCTATCGACTGGGCCGCGACTACTCCGACCGACTCGCCTATCGCAACTTTCTTTCTCGTCGCCAGGTCGCGTCCGTAGCACATACGGCAGATGCCGTGGCGCAGGCCGCAGGTCAGCGGGCTGCGTACCCAGACGGATGTGATGCCGAGCGACTCGATGTATTTCGCCTTCTCGGCGCTTATCTCTTCGTTTCTTTCAAGTATCAGCTCGCCGGTCTCGGAGTTCCTGACGTCTTCGAGGCTTACGCGGCCCGTGAGGCGCTCCGCCATGCCGATGGTGACCTTGCCGTCCTGCTGGAGCAGCGGACGGATTTCAACGCCGTGATGCGTATCGCAGTCTTCTTCGGTTACGATGAGATCCTGCGCGACGTCGACGAGGCGGCGCGTCAGGTAGCCGGACTTAGCGGTACGCAGAGCCGTGTCGGCGAGTCCCTTTCGGGCTCCGTGCGTGGATATGAAGTATTCCAGCGTGTTGAGCCCTTCCTTAAAGTTCGCCGTGATCGGGTAGCGGATGATGCGCCCCGACGGGTCGGCCATGAGTCCGCGGATACCCGCCATCTGCGCGACCTGTCCGCGGGAGCCTCGGGCTCCCGAGTCGACCATTATCCAGAGGGCGTTGGTTAGGTCCATGCTCTCCATGATCTTGTCGGCGATGCGGCGGCCGGCGTCGGCCCAGAGGATGTCCTTCTGGCGCATATATTCATCTTCGGTCATGATACCCATTTCGTACTGCGAGGTGAGGTCTTCTTCCTGCACTTCGGTTACGTCGAGTATCTCACGCTTTTCCTTCGGGACTATTATGTCGCCGACGCCGAGGCTGATGCCGCTGACTGTCGACCAGTGGTAGCCGAGCGACTTTATCGCGTCGAGCATCTCCACCATGCCGGTCTGGCCCACTTTGTCGTAGGCTTCGTCGAGCAGCTTGCCCATTTCCTTTTTGTTGATTATGTCGTTTTTATAACGGAAGCCTGGGTGCAGCGCGCAGTTGAAGAGCACGCGGCCCGGCGTCGTCTCTATCCATTTGCCGTCGACTGTGTCGCACTCCCACTCAGGGGCTTTCTTGAGCATTATCTTCGAGTTGACGTGTACGAGCTCGTGGTCGAGCGCAGAAAGCACGTCGTCCATGTCGCGGAAGTGCATTCCCTCGCCCTTCATGCCCTCGCGCATCGTCGTCAGGTAGTAGACGCCGAGGATAATGTCCTGCGTCGGCGTGACGACTGGCTTGCCGCTCGCCGGAGAGAGCAGGTTGTTCGAGGAGAGCATGAGTACGCGCGCCTCTGTCTGCGCTTCAAGCGAAAGCGGGACGTGGACCGCCATCTGGTCTCCGTCGAAGTCAGCGTTGAAGGCCGTGCAGACGAGCGGGTGCAGGCGTATCGCCTTTCCTTCTATAAGCACCGGCTCGAAGGCCTGTATGCCGAGGCGGTGCAGCGTCGGCGCGCGGTTGAGCATGACGGGATGGTCCTTGATGATGTCTTCGAGGATTCCCCATACTTCGTCGCGCCCGCGCTCGATGAAGCGGCGCGCGCTCTTGACGTTCGGCGCGAGACCGCTCTCGACGAGCTTGTGCATGACGAACGGCTTGAAGAGTTCGAGCGCCATCTGCTTCGGAAGTCCGCACTGGTATATCTTGAGGTGAGGCCCGATGACGATGACGGAGCGTCCAGAGTAGTCGACGCGCTTTCCGAGGAGGTTCTGGCGGAAGCGTCCCTTTTTGCCGCGCAGCAGGTCGGTGAGGCTCTTGAGCGGGCGGTTGCCGGCTCCAAGCACGGCCTTGCCGCGGCGTCCGTTGTCTATCAACGCGTCCACGGACTCCTGGAGCATACGCTTTTCGTTGCGCACGATAATCTCGGGCGCGCGGAGCTCCTGGAGTTTGCGGAGGCGGTTGTTGCGGTTTATGACGCGGCGGTAGAGGTCGTTGAGGTCCGACGTGGCGAAGCGTCCGCCGTCGAGCTGGACCATCGGACGAAGGTCCGGCGGAATGACGGGAAGGACGGAGAGCACCATCCATTCGGGGCGAGAGTCGCTCTTGCGGAAATCCTCGGCGACCTGCAGCCGCTTGATGAGTTTGCGCTTTTTCTGTCCAGAGCACTCGGCGATCTCTTCGCGGAGCTGGTCGACGAGCGTGTCGATGTCTATCTCGTGGAGCAGCGTGTAGACGCCCTCGGCTCCGATGCCGGCCTTGAAGTTCGGATCGTAGGCCGAGCAGATCGCCTGCTCGCGTTCGAGTATTATGTCGCCGCGCTCGAACGGCGAGTCTCCGCCGTTGATGACTATGTAGCAGGGATCTTCTATCGTCTCGCTCTCCTCGGCGGCCTGGAAGCGCTTGGGATATTTCTGCGTGTAGAGGCGCGATTCGCTCTCGGAGATGACGTCGTTCTTGGCAAACGGAAGGTGGACGACCGCCGTGACGATGTACGCCTCCTGGTTGTTCAGGACGGCGCGGTCGGCCTTGAGCTCTGGATCGCGCTCAAGCATGACCTTTTTCTTCGTCTCGGAGACCATTTTGGCCCCGTCGACTGATTCGCCTTCCTTATATACTCTGTACGCCGGCTCGACCTTGAAGAGGTCGTCTCCGAAATCGCTGCGGAAACGGCCGACCTGAGCGGCCGTTATGATGTCGCCTTCGTCTACGGGAACGTCTTCGACCCTCGTGATGCGGAAGGCTTCTTCGGCCTTGAACTTCGGATCGTAGAAGCGGTGTATGCGCTCTTCAGAAGCGGACATCAGCGACCCGCGGCGCGCAAGGTCTATCCTGCGGCCTTCGTTGACTACCTTATATACCTTCTCGCGGCGGCGCGTCGGGGCGAAGTAGACCACTTTTTCGAGGTCTTTCGTGGAAGCACCGAGCAGCAGGCTGAGGCGGCTCGGAATGCCGCGCAGATACCAGATGTGTACGACCGGGGCGGCGAGCTCGATGTGTCCCATTCTCTCGCGGCGCACGCGGTTGTCGGTTACTTCGACGCCGCAGCGTTCGCAGACTACGCCGCGGAATTTCGGGCCGCTGCGCTTATATTTTCCGCAGGCGCATTCGTAGCTCCTGATGGGGCCGAATATACGCTCGCAGAAAAGGCCGTCTTTTTCCGGCCGGAGCGATCTGTAATTGATCGTCTCCGGCTTCTTGACTTCCCCGCTGGAGAGTTCCCTGACCCTCTCCGGGGAAGACAGTCTCATTCTTACTCCGGCGATTTCATGGCCTATGTTAGTCATTAATCTTCATCCCCCTGCTCACCGGTCTCCGTGCCGCTTTCAAACAGATCGTCGCTCAGCGCCGCGGCCTCTTTTTCTTCGTCCGTCTCGTGCAGTTCAAGGCCGCTGTACTCCGCCGCCCCTTCGTGGAACAGGTCGTCTATGCCGCCCGCACCGCGGCCCTTGGAAACGGCGTCGGCGTCGCTGAGGAAGGCCGCGTCGATGTCATCGACTGTCGCGTCCGGTTTGAACGAAACGCGGCGCTGGCCTTTCTCTTCTTCTTCGCTGAGCACGAGCTCGCCGAAGGTGCCGTCGGCGTACATAATCTCGACGTCGAGCGCAAGTCCCTGGAGTTCCTTGATGAGGACGCGGAAGGACTCGGGAACGCCGGGCTTCGTGAGGTTCTCGCCCTTGACGATGCGCTCGTAGGTCTTGAGGCGTCCGCGGATGTCGTCGGACTTGACCGTGAGCATCTCCTGAAGCATATGGGCCGCGCCGTATCCTTCGAGCGCCCAGACTTCCATTTCTCCGAAGCGCTGTCCGCCGAACTGCGTCTTACCGCCGAGCGGCTGCTGCGTGATGAGGCTGTACGGCCCTATCGAACGCGCGTGGATCTTGTCGTCTACGAGGTGTATGAGTTTCAGCATGTACATGATGCCGACCATGACCTTGTTGGCCATCGGCTCGCCTGTACGTCCGTCGTATATCGTTATCTTGCAGTCGTCGCGCATCTCGGGATACTTCGTCTCCTGTATCTTCTTGATGTCGGAGGCGATGTCTTCCGATGTTACGGATTCGAATACCGGCGTGACGACCTTGTAGCCGTTCTCTCTTGCTACGAAGCCGAGCATCGTTTCGAGAACCTGCCCGAGGTTCATTCGGCTCGGAACGCCGAGCGGGTTGAGGACGACGTCGACCGGCGTGCCGTCTGAGAGGTAGGGCATATCTTCCTCCGCCATGATGCGCGAGACGACGCCCTTGTTTCCGTGGCGGCCCGCCATCTTGTCGCCTTCCGTGATTTTGCGGAACTGCGCGACGTAGACCTTTACGACTTCGTTTACTCCGGCGCTCAGATCTTCGCTGTTCTTTTCGCGCGAGAGGCGCTTTATCTCGACGACCTTGCCGCCTTCGCCGTGCGGGACGCGCAGAGACGTGTCGCGGACTTCGCGCGCCTTTTCGCCGAATATCGCGCGCAGCAGTTTTTCTTCCGGCGACTGGTCGGACTCGCCCTTCGGCGTGACCTTTCCGACGAGTATGTCGCCGGCCTTGACTTCCGCGCCTATGCGCACGATGCCGTCTTCGTCAAGGTTTTTCAGCGCGTCTTCGCCGACGTTCGGGATGTCGCGCGAGATTTCTTCGGGGCCGAGCTTCGTGTCGCGCGACTCGACTTCGTATTCTTCTATATGTATCGAGGTGTAGAAGTCTTCTTTGACGAGCCTCTGCGAGAGCAGGATGGCGTCTTCGAAGTTGTAGCCCTCCCACGAAACGAAGGCGACGAGGACGTTGCGTCCGAGCGCAAGCTCGCCTTCGTCGCAGGCCTGCCCGTCTCCGATTATCTCGCTCGCGTCTACATGCTGTCCGTGAGAGACTATCGGGCGCTGGTGTATCGCGGTGCCCTGGTTCGAGCGGCGGAACTTCTGCATACGGTACTCGTCGTATCCACCATCGTCCGTCTTGATTTCTATTCTGTCGGCGTCGACGTAGGCGACGGTTCCGGCGCGGCGCGATACGACGCAGGAGCCGGAGTCTTTCGCTATGCGGTGCTCGATGCCGGTGCCGACGACTGGCGAGTCGGGGAATACGAGCGGGACCGCCTGACGCTGCATGTTGGAGCCCATGAGCGCGCGGTTCGCGTCGTCGTGCTCAAGGAACGGGATGAGCGCCGTAGATATGGAGACGATCTGCTTCGGTGATATATCGAGGTAGTCGAGCTCCTTCGGGTCGACTTCTATGGTGTTGTCCTGGTGACGGACGTAGACGCCGCCGGTCGAGGACGGGATGATATAGCCGTTCTCGTCCATCGGGAGGTCTGCGCGTCCTACATAGAATTCGTCCTCTTCGTCTGCGGAGAGATAGACTATCTCGTCCGTGACCTGCCCGTCGACTACCTTGCGGCGCGGGCAGACGAGGAAGCCGTATTCGTTGATGCGCGCGAAGGTCGCGAGCGATGTGACGAGCCCGATGTTCGGCCCTTCAGGAGTTTCTATCGGGCAGACGCGGCCGTAGTGCGTATGGTGGACGTCGCGGGCCTCGAATCCCGCGCGCTCGCGCGAAAGGCCTCCAGGGCCGAGGGCCGAGAGGCGGCGGCGGTGCGTGAGTTCCGCAAGCGGGTTCGTCTGGTCCATGAACTGCGAGAGCTGGCCCGAGCCGAAGAACTCGCGGAGCGCCGCGGAAATCGGGCGCACGTTGATGAGGTCCTTCGCCATGGCGGTAGCAAGATCCGGCGTCGTCGTCATGCGCTCGCGCGCGATGCGTTCCATGCGGAGCAGGCCTATGCGGACCTGGTTCTGGAGCAATTCGCCGACGGCGCGCACGCGGCGGTTGCCGAGGTGGTCGATGTCGTCCATGTGCTCGTTGCCGTCGCGCAGGCGGATGAGGCCCTTGACTATCGCGACGACATCGGTGACGGTCAGCAGGCGTTCTGTGTTGGCTATGTCGAGCTGGAGCCTGCGGTTGATCTTATAGCGTCCGACGCGGCCGAGGTTGTAGCGGCGCGGGTCGAAGAATATGCTCGATATATATTCGCGTGCGTTTTCCATGCGCGCCGGTTCGTTCGGGCGCAGTTTGCGGAAGAGTTCGAGCATCGCTTCGTCTGGCGTGTTTGTGTTGTCACGCTCGATGGTCACGGCGAGCGAGGGGTCTATGTCCCAGACCCAGACTTTTGTGCGTCCGTGGTTCCAGAGCACTTCCATGTGCTCTTTGGTGAGGCGGGTGTTCTTGCGTATTTCGACCGTGCCGGTGCCGTCAGGTGAGATTATGTCCTCCGCGAGAAGCATTCCGCGCACGTCGTCGTCGACGAGGTCTTTCTCCACTTCCTTGCCGTCGAAGAGGTGGATGAGTTCGTCCGTGCTCTGCACGCCGAGGGCGCGGAGCATCTGGGTGACGGGGATTTTTTTGCGGTTGTCTATCTTGACGGAGAGCACATCGCCCGCCGCAAGATCGAATTCTATCCACGCGCCGCGGTCGGGGATGAGCTTCGCTATGAAGGTCTCCTGTCCCGGGATGCCGAACTCGGCGCTGTAATATACTCCGGCGGAGCGGGCGAGCTGGTTGACGACGACGCGCTCCGTTCCGTTGATTATGAATGTTCCCCTTTCGGTCATGGCGGGGAAGTCGCCAAGGTAGATGTCTTCTTCTTTGATTTCGCCGCTCTTCTTGTTCACCAGACGAATCGTCGCGCGCAGAGGTCTCGACCATGTAAGGTCCCGGCTGCGCGCCTCATCCAGACTGATGGGCACGGGATCGACGTAGTATCTTACGAATTCAAGCGCGAAAGAGCCGTCGTAGCTTTCGATGGGGAAAATTTCATCGAAGAGCTCCTGAAGCCCCTGCGAGGAGCGCCTGTCAGGCTCGGTGTCAGCCTGAAAAAACCACTGGTATGAGTTGCGCTGTACCTCTACGAGATCCGGCAGCGGTATGAGATCCTTTCCCTTGCCGAATGTCTTGCGGCGTTCGTATGCTTTGCCCGAGGTCTGTTTTACCTGCATGGGAGCATCCTCCCCATTCGAGAATTATAAGAGTGTACAATCGTACAAATGGAGATTATAACAAAAAAGCGACAGCTGTCAATAGACAGGTGTCGCCTGTTTTTATGTTCCGGCAGATATCGCTTATGCGTGCGGTTTCCCGACTTGCGCCATTATGCTACAAGGCGGCGCGGTTTGTCAAGCTTTACGCGGACGTTCGGCGCTTTTCCGCGCGAGCGGCGGCGCTCTGTGATTCGCGGGACGTTGCGGAGCGCGGCGCCGGTGCGCTAAAATTCCGCCATCACGGAGGCGCGCGGCGCGTTCCGCCGCGTGCGCGCGCCTTCGCACCGGAGGTGCTGGTGTTGGAGAATTACGAAAATCTTGCGAGGTTCAGCAAGGAGCAGCTCATCGAGCTCGTCGGGATATACGCGAAGAACTGGCTCGCGATGGACGGCGTCTGGTTCCAGTCGGTCGAGCGGCGCGACGGCATGGAGGCGGCGATGTATCACGACGCCGAGGCGTGGCGGCGCTTCACGGTCATCGAGGCGAAGCGCATCAAGGAGTTTCTGCGCCTGCCGGAGCGCGCAGGGCTCGAAGGGCTCGCTGCAGCGCTGCGGCTGCGCTTCTACGCGAACCTCAACGAGGACGAGCTCGTCATAGAGGGCGACACTCTCGTCTACACGATGGTGAAGTGCCGCGTGCAGACGGCGCGCGAGCGCAAGGGGATGCCCTTCCATCCGTGCAGGCCGGTCGGCAGCATCGAGTA
>DVKA01000060.1 GCA_018716365.1 Candidatus Caccocola faecipullorum | reverse complement strand
GGCTTTTTTATTGCTTTTGTACAGCTGTGCTTCCGTAACATGAATATGAAACTTTTCCCGCCGTGCGCCTCGGATATTGTCAACTTAATGAACGGTTGATATTATAAAATTAAGTGAAACTTTGAAAAGAGGCGCAAAGGATTGACAGTTGATTATAAAAAGGACATAGATGAAGCGCCGGGGCTGAGCGCGCCGGACGGAGGGCGGAAGATATACTTCGTCCGTCACGGCAAAACCGAGTGGAACAATCAGTTCCGTTATCAGGGAGCGACGAACGTTCCGCTCTGCGCCGAAGGAATGGAGCAGGCGAATCGCGCGGGGCTTCGTTTGTCAAAGCTCGATATAGACGCCGTTATATGCAGCCCGCTCGACAGAGCCTTCGAGACGGCCGGACGTATCGCCGCCTATCATCCCGGGCTCCGGATAGAAAAGAATCCGCTGCTTTCGGAGGTGAACTTCGGCGAGTGGGAGGGGCTCACCGTCCCGGAGATAAAGGCGCACAGCGGCGAGGAGCTTTTCTATAAGTGGCGCAGGAACGAGCTTCACGTCAGCGTCCCCGGCGGCGAGTCAGCCGACGCCGTTTACGAGCGCGCGTCGCGCGCTGCGGAAGAGCTGGTGTCGCGTCTCGAGGAACGCATAGTCGTCGTAGGGCACGGCGCTATGTTCCGCGCGCTTTTCCTGCCTCTGCTCGGCATCCCCCGCTCGAACATCTTCTGGAAAATGCGCATCGACAACTGTTCCATATCGGCGGTCAGCGTGGATAAGAACGGAAAGGTCACGCTGTCGTTCCTCAACGATACGCTGCACATGCTCGTCCCGGAGGATGAAATCGCAGATTTGCCGCTCGCATAGCGCAGATGCGCGCCTCGTGTGGTAAAATAGAAAAAATTGTGCAGACCTTCGTCCGTCCGCAGTTATGCGGGCGTGGGCAAAAAGGCGGGATAGCATGAAAAAAACTACGGAATACGAAGCCGGCGCGCGCCGGGACGACTCAAAGCTCTGGGCCGAGTGCGCCGCCGGAAGCGACGAAGCGAGAGAACAGCTCATACTCGCCAACAGGCCGATGGTCTATTGGCTCGCGAAAAAACTGAAGGTTCCCTACAACACCTACCAGGATTTGATTCAGGAGGGAATGCTGGCGCTCATCAACGCCGTTGATTCCTTCGACCCCGGCAGGAATATCTGCTTCTCAACATACGCTTATTATAAAATTAACGGCAGAATGATAAATTTCCTGCAGCGCGTGGAGGCTAAGGCCCCGACGCCGGTCGAGGACGCGGCCTTTGAGAGCCGCGAGGAAGAGGGCGCGGCGTTCAGCGACGCATCGAGCCGCAGCGAGTGGTCGATAGACCTCGAAAAAGCGCTTTCGCAGCTTTCGGAACGCGAGTCGGATATAATCAACGCGCTGGTCATGGAAGGGCGCGTCGCAAACGAAGTTGCGGCGGAGAAGTCTCTCGACGTGAGCAACGTTTACCGGATACGCAGAAAGGCCCTGTCGAAGCTGAAGGCGTGGCTCGGCATCGAGGGCTCTCAGGCGGCATCCAAGGCCTAGACGCAGGCCGCTGAAGCGGCCGGGGATGATCTAAAATGACTAACAAAACTGCAAGACTTCAAAGATGGCTCGACCGGCTGACGGCGGCCTGTGAAAATAAAAAGTGGAAATCCGCGGTCGCCGAGGCGGACTGCCTGTCGGCGGAGCTTCGCATGGTCCGCGACGAGCTGTGGGAGAAGGCGGAGGAATCCGTCGAGCCGAAGCGTTCGTTCAATTTCAGGACGTGCGCTTCCTTCGGCGCGCGCTCTTTCGGCATCGCGATGGCGATTGTGTGCCTCTGCACCTTTCCGATAGCCGTCGAAAGCGGAAAACCGCAGAATATAGCCGCGCTTCCGACGGGAGCGGAGAATAAATTCGAGGAATTCACGCTCGTCACAGCGGAGGAAAAAGAGCTTCTGCAGATGCTTCGCGCTAATCTGAAGGAAAGCAACGTCGCGATTCGCAAGGCGGAAAAAGAAGCGCCCGTCGCAAAGCGCAAGCTGACGGCGAGGATGGTGGAGCGCCAGATTACCGACGTTCCTGAAAAGGCTCCGACGCAGCGCGCCGACAGAATCAAGCCGGAAGAACTGCTGACGCTGATACAGATTGGAGAAAAAAGCCTCAGAGGGGACACCCCGGCTATAAAGATAATAAATTAGGCTTGAAGCTGATTCAGTTTTTTGTTTCAAGGAGTGGTATTTTGTGTTGAAGCGAACCAAATTGCTGGCGCTCTCTCTAGCCGCGCTTATGATGGCCTCGCAGACGGGGTATGCGGCTGACGGGAGCCCGGATGCCCAAGACAGTATGCCGTCCGGCTTCTCTTCAGGAGCTTTCAGCGGCGGCTTCTCTTCTCCGAGCGGCATGCAGACGCCGCAGCATGAGGAAGCCCTTCCCGAGCCTCCGTCTATGGCGGAGCTTGCCGGGCCGGTCATAATGAACATAGGCCTCGAAGGGAACAGCGAAGTGGCGTCCGAGCATATTATGAGCGTCGTAACGACGAAAGCCGGCGAGCACGTAGACGACGAGAAGCTGCGCAAGGACGCCGAAGCGATATTCGAACTCGGTTTCTTCAACGCGACCGACTACAGAGTTACGGACGTCGAGGGCGGCGTGAACGTAACCTTCCTCGTCCAGGAAAATCCGAAGGTCGGAGAGATACGCTTCGTCGGCAACACTGTCTATTCGAGCGAAGAGCTGAGCAAGATCGTATTCACGCAGCCGGGAATGATCTTCAACCGCACATTCTTCCGCAACGACCTCCAGAGAATCAAAGAAAAATACCAGGCCGACGGCTATGTAATGGCTAACGTCCGCGACGTAAAGATCGACGGCGACATTATTACGGTTGAAATACTTGAGCCGAAGGTCTCCGAGATAGTCATTCAGGGAAACAGAATCACAAAGACGAAAATCATAGAGCGCTACATAAGAGTCAAGGTCGGAGAGAAATTTAACTCGAACGAGCTGCGCCTGACGCTGAACCGCCTGCAGGGGCTCGGATACTTCAGCGACGTAAACGTCAACTTCGAGCCGGGCGAGAATCCGGACGAAGTCATCCTAGTTCTCACAGTTGAAGAGGCGCGCACGGGCCGTCTCGGCTTCAACGTCGCCTACGGAACGCAGAGCGGCTTCGGCGGCGGTATGAGCTACGAGAACTCAAATATTTGGGGAACGGGCAACAGGCTCAGCGTTGGCTTTGAGCTGGGTGACCGTGAAGAGTATTGGCTCACAATCGAACAGCCGTACATGAGCAGCAAGATTTTCGCTTGGCGTGTCGGAGTTTATAAACGCGCGTGGGACGACATTTACTACTATGAAGACGATACGGAGTATCTGGAATACGACAGAGACC
>DVKA01000007.1 GCA_018716365.1 Candidatus Caccocola faecipullorum | reverse complement strand
CGTTATTCCTTCACGTAGGCGCAGATGTACTGCACGGGGACGTAGCAGCGGAGGCCGTATTTGCTGTTGGCGGGGACTTTGAAGGCTTCGCCGGCCTTCATGAATTTCCATTCGTCGGAGCCGGGGAGCTGCACTTCGCACTCGCCGTCGGTGAGGTCCATTATCTCGGCGTCGGCGGTGCCGAATTCGTATGCGCCAGGCATGAAGATGCCGAGCGTGCGCTTTTCGCCGTCCGCGAGCCAGAGCGTGTGGCTGATCACCTTTCCGTCGAAGTAGACGTTGGCTTTGGTTTCGGCGGTTACGTGTTCAAATTTTTCGATCATGACGAGCCCTCCTGAGAAATGATATTGCGATGTATAAATAATAGTGTTCTTTTGCCGCTAAGTCCAGTACAATAACGTTCGTGTATATCTGTTCGAAGAGGAAGAAGGACCGTAAATGTCTCTATGCTATATGTTTCATAAAGGGCGCGTGATTCTTGCCGGAGGCGGGCGCGTGCCGGAGCGCGGCGAAGTGCCGAACTGTCTCGCCGCGAAGTTCGTGAACTCGGGGCTTGTTGACAGGGACGGCGCGGACGACGTCTGGGCCGAGCTCGCGGACGAGTGCGAAATTCCCGCGGGCTTCGAGGCCTGCGAGCGGCGCACCTGCTGGACGACGGCGGGCGAAGAGCAGTTCTTCCGCATCGGCAAGGCCTTCCATTACATGGACTGGGAGCGGACGCACAGGTTCTGCGGCCGCTGCGGCGCGGCGAACGTCTTCGACGACAAGGAGTGGGCGATGCGCTGCCCGAGGTGCGGCGAGCTCATCTACCCGGTCATCTGCCCCGCCATCATCGTCTGCGTCGAGCGCGATGGGAAAATTCTTCTGGGGCACGGCGTTAATTTCCCGCCCGGGCGCTACAGCGTGCTCGCAGGCTTCGTCGAGCCGGGCGAGAGCCTCGAGGAGTGCGTCGCGCGCGAGGTCTACGAGGAGACGAAGGTCCGCGTCAAAAACATAAAATACTTCGCAAGCCAGCCGTGGGCCTTCCCGCGCTCGCTGATGCTCGGCTTCACCGCGGAGTGGGAGTCTGGCGAAATCTGCCCCGACGAGGGCGAGATAGAGGACGCGAAGTGGTTCGCGCCGGACGAGCTGCCTGAGTACTACCGCGGCGTCAGCATCTCTGCACGGCTCATCGAGGACTTCGTGCGCAGGCATGGAGGAGGAGAAAAATGTTCGGAGAAAAAGGGCTGATACAGATCTACACAGGCGACGGCAAGGGCAAGACGACGGCGGCGCTCGGCCTCGCGCTGCGCGCGGCAGGGCGCGGCGCGAAGATCGCGTTCGTGCAGTTCATGAAGGGCAGCCCCGTCTACGGCGAAATCGTCTCGCTCGCTTTGATGGCCGGCGTCACGCACGTGCGCACCGGGCGGGCGCAGTGCATTTTCAAAGGCGACGAAACGGAAGAGGACTTTGCGGAGGCGCGGCGCGGGCTGAAGCTCGCTGCTGAATTCATGAGCTCCGGCGAATACGACCTCGTCGTGCTCGACGAGATAAACGTAGCCGTGGACTTCGGCCTGCTGACGGCGGAGGAAGTCGCCGCAGCGCTCGACAGAAAATCCGAGAGGACTGAAGTTGTGCTGACGGGGCGGCACGCGCCGCAAGAGTTCATCGACAGGGCCGCGCTCGTCACCGAGATGCGCGAGGTGAAGCACCCATACCGCGACGGCGTTCCGGCCCGCGCGGGCGTCGAGTACTAGGCCGCGGCGCTTGACAAAAACGCCATTGCGGATTAAAATTATAATTGTTTTAGATAACGTGCTCACGGGCGCGCTTAATGTGTGGGAAAACTATCAGGATAAAGAACTCTAAGGAGGAGAATTTTCATGTCAACGAAAGATAATCTCGCAGCCGCATTCGCCGGAGAATCGCAGGCCAACCGCAAGTATCTCATGTTCGCCGAGCAGGCTGAAAAAGACGGATTCAAGGGAGTAGCGAAGCTCTTCCGCGCCACCGCCGAAGCCGAGACCATCCACGCCTTCGCGGAATTCCGCGCAAACGGCGGAGTCGGCACCACCGCAGAGAACCTCCAGGCCGCCATCAACGGCGAGACCTACGAGTTCAGCGAGATGTACCCGCCGATGATCAAGGAAGCCGAGGCCGAGGGAAACAAGACGGCCGCCCGCGTCTTCCACTTCGCGAACGAGGCCGAGAAGGTCCACGCGCAGCTCTACAAAGAGGCCCTCGCCGATATGGCCGGAGCCGAGGACGACTACTATCTCTGCCCGATCTGCGGCTACATCCACAAGGGCAAGACCGAAGCCAACTGCCCCATCTGCGGCGCGAAGGCTTCGATATTCAAGAAGTTCTAGTTTTTACGAAATAAGCGCAACCGAAGAAGCAACGGGCCGGAGCGCGGGAAACCGCAGAGCTCCTGCCCGTTTCGTATCGCCGTCCCGTTCGCGGCAAAACGCGGCGCGCGCGGAAACGCCGCGTCACGGCACAGGATTTAGCGTTTTTCGGACATTTCCTCCGCGCGCCTCAGCATCTCCGCCCTCTCCCGCGCGCCCGCCGTTTTGTCCATCAGCAGTGCGATCAGCGCGATTACGGCAAGGTTCAGCGCAAAGCGCGCCGCCGCGAACCTTGCGCCGAGCTGTGAAATTTCGAAGAGCATCTGCGGAAGCTTCGTCGCAGACCACGCGCCGAGAAACAGGAACACATTGAAAAACGACGCGCCTTTTTTGAGAAGCATCGCGGCTATCGGAAAAGCCGCGTAGAGCGGCCCCGCGGCGAAGGAGCCGAGCAGGAAGGCGCAGAGCGGCCCCGCGGCCCCCGAGCCGCGCCGTTATCCGCCCTTACGTCTGCTGATGCAGCAGCCCCGCGATATGACAGTCCGGGCATATTTCAAGGTAGAGCGTGCCTTCTCCGCCGTATTCGTCGAAGAGCATGTCCCACTCTATCTGCGCGGCGTATTTCATCTTTTTGCCGCATTCGGGACATTCGAGATACTGCCAGTCCTGCACCCAGTTCGCAAAGCCGCCTATCGTGCTCACGCCCTCGTAGTACGCTCCGTAGAACGGCGGCACGTGGCGCTCCGCAAGGACGAAGCGGTTGTTTACAAGCTCTGCGAGCCCCTCGTCGCCGAGATAATTTTCATAGTCGTCGAGCGTCAGATCATTCGGCAGAGGCTCGCCTCCGCCGCGCGGGTTGAAGCGCGTGAAAGCGCCGCCGTCCTCGAAGCCGACGCAGTTCGGACAGCAGGCGGCCGTTATGACGCCGTCCACGCCGAGGAAACGCAGGCGCTCGTCGCGCCCGTCGAGAATCACCGCGTCCACCATGCGGCAGCCGCAGTGCGGGCAGAAGTCCTCGCGCTGGCGCATGAGGCGCGCCGGCTCGTTTGCGCCGGGCGTCCCCTTTACGAACGGGATGCAGCGGTCGAATACAAGCTCGCGCCGCCGTCCCTCCTTGTCGAAAGTCCAGCCACCGCACTCGGCGTATATGGAAGGGTCTGCGTAGAGCTTTTTCCTCCACGCGCGCGGGTTCCGCTCAAGTTCGAGCAGCGCCGAAAGAGCCTCGTCCCCGCCCTGCATCGCAAGACAGCACATAAGACACCCCGCCTCGTCATGGGAATCCGCCTCCATCAGCACCCTCGCCAGCCCCGCGCCCACGTCGGCCGGAGCGCGCCAATAGAGCTGCTCGACGTCGAATACGCCCGCCGCGAGCGCCGCGCGCTGCATCTCAGGCGTTACCGCTCCGTGGTACGAAATCAGGCTCCAAAGGTCTTTCGTCTCCTCTGATTTCCAGTCGTCGAGCGCCGTTATATTTTGGGTTATCTTCCGCTGTTTTTCAGCGATCTGCTCCGCAGTCCAGGCCTGCGCCTCGCGCCGGTCTTTTTCCGCGCGGCAGAGCCAGCACAGTCCCTCGTAGCCGAGCTGACGCCCGCATGAGGGGCATTTGTGTTCAAGCATTTTCTCTCGCCTCCTTTCGCGTGTTATTCATCATCTTCGCAATCGTCCCAAAAGCAAAGCGTCCGTATATGAAGATGCACCGCCATTATACAGCCGTCCCCGCAGATATGCGCGAATATGAAAAATCCCGCTCCGTCAGTGCGAAGCGGGATTTACAGAAATTTTACAGACACGGCGCGCGCCGTTATTTTGCGAGCTCTATCAGAACCTCGTAGCTTCCTTCGAGCGCGGCTATTTTCGACAGCTCGCAGGTTATCACGCCGATGTTGACCTGATAGCCGTACTGCTCGGAGTTTTCCTCGTCCTCGAAGAGTATCGTGAAGTAGTTCGCGTCCGTGGCAAAGTCTATATCGCCGTTTAGCCAGCCGTGATGCACCTCTTCTTCTTTGTACGGGAGCGCGTCGTCCATCACCCCGCAGAAGTCGTGCGAGTAGCGGCTGACGCGCACTTTGTACGGAAGCATTTTGACAAGCGCCTGCGCAGTTTCTCCGTCGTTGAGAACGCCGGGGATAACCGTGTCGCCGAAATGCATGATTATCTTAGTTCCGTTTTCTGGCGCGACGCGCGTCGGCATCGCGGGATTTTCGCACTGGATCTGCGCGCCGTCTGAGGCGACGCGGGCCGGCGCGGCGCAAGCGCAGGCCGTGAGGCATAGGGCGGCGGCCAGAGCCGCCGTTAAGGTCAGTATTGATTTCATTGTTTTGCCCCTTTTCAATCTATTTTACGGCGCGTCCCATCTCGTACGCGCGCTCAAGTGCGGGATTGCCTTTTACCGAACCGACAGAGTCGGCCCCCGCCGCGAGGACGCTGCCCTTCAGCTCCGCTTTGTCGAAGCATTCTATCCAGCCCTGAAGGCCGACCAACGCGCGTTCGTCGGCCTCCTCGGAGCCGTCGGCGGCGGCAGTGAAGAGATATATGTCGCGGAAGCGGTAGTCCGTGCCGAAGAGCGGATTGCTGCGGTCGAGCATCGTCTTGAGCTGCCCGCTCATCTCATAGTAGTAGATTGGCGTAGCGAAGGCTATCACATCGGCCTCGTTCATCTTTGCAAGTATCTGCTCCGTGCCGTCCTTTATGACGCATTTGCCGGTCTTCTGGCAGGCGAGGCAGCCCTTGCAGAATTTCAGCTCGTAGTCGGCGAGCGCTATTTTTTCGACGCTGTTTCCGGCCTCCGCCGCGCCGCGCGCGAATTC
>DVKA01000059.1 GCA_018716365.1 Candidatus Caccocola faecipullorum | reverse complement strand
ACGCGGCGGACGGGGCTTTTCGGCTTCGTCCGCTTTTTTGCGCTGACGCCGCACTGTAATCTTTATGCTAAAATACCTTTGTTAAGAGAGCGGAAGGAGGCTCGCCCCGCTATGCTCAGCTGCACGAAGATGAACGGAAACGGCAACGACTTCATAATGATAGACAACAGGACGCGCTCATTCGGCGCGGAGGAGTTGGCGCGCTTCGCGCGGCTGCTCTGCCGCCGCGGCCTCTCGGTCGGTGCGGACGGGCTGCTCGTCGTCGAGCCTTCGGAACGCGCGGACTTCCGTATGCGCCTCTTCAACAGCGACGGCTCGGAGGGCGAGATGTGCGGCAACGGCGCGCGCTGCATAGCGCGCTACGCTTTCGAGAAGGGAATCGTAAAATCTCCGTCGATGCGCTTCGAGACGCTCGGCGGCGAGGTGCGCGCGTCGGTCGACGGCCGCATGGCCGCGCTTGAACTTGCGCCGGTACCGCTAGACGGTGTTGAGAGAGGCCGCGTCACGGTCGACGGCGTGGATTACGAATACACATATATAATAGTAGGTGTGCCGCACACGGTCATATTCGAGGAGAAACGCAGCCGGGCCTTCGCGGACTACGCCCCGCTCGGGCGCGCGATACGCGGACGCGCGGATTTGTTCCCGCGGGGCACGAACGTGAACTTCGCCGTTGCTGCGGGCGGCGGCCTCGACGTAATGACATACGAGCGCGGCGTCGAGGATATGACGCTCTCGTGCGGGACGGGCTCGACCGCTTCGGCGATCGCCGCGATGCAGCTCGATCTCTGCGGCGCGGAGGTGCGTGTGACGAACCCGGGCGGCGTGAACGTCGTGAAGCTCGCGTTCTCGGATGACGGGCGCACGGTTTTCCCGAAGCTCGAAGGCGCGATGCTGATGACCGCGGAGCTTGAGGTTCTCCCCGAGGCGCTCTTGTAATGCAAACTCATTGCCGCTGGCAAAAGATTTATGGAGGTAGATGCAATGCCTAAACCGTGGTGGCGCGAAACGATAGAGACCGTGCTCTGGGCGGTCGTCCTGGCGCTGATACTCCGCACGTTCGTAGTGCAGGCTTTCTGGATTCCGAGCGGTTCCATGATACCGACGCTCGAAATAGGCGACAGGGTGCTCGTCCTTAAATTCTGGTACCACCTTCCGAACAACGGCCCCGAGCGCGGCGATATAGCCGTCTTCAAATATCCGGTCGACCCGCGGCGCGACTTTGTGAAACGCGTCATAGGGCTGCCGGGCGACACCGTAGAGATGCGCAACGGCACAGTCTTCGTCAACGGTACTGAGGTCTTCGAGCCCTACGTCAAGAACACAGACAGCTACAACATGGCCCCCGTCAAGGTGCCTGAGGGGCATTATTTCTGCCTCGGCGACAACAGGCCGAACTCGCAGGACGGGCGCTTCTGGGGCTTCGTGCCCGAGAACTTCATGCGCGGGCCGGCGGTATTCCGATACTGGCCGCTGTCGCGCATAGGATTCATGGAATAGCCGCACGATGCCGCGCACCGTATGGTACCCCGGCCACATGGCGAAGGGGAGGCGGCAGCTTGAGGCGCTCGCCTCGGCGGTCGACCTGCTCATCGAGGTACGCGACGCCCGCGCGCCGCGGCTCACCTCGTCGCCGATGCTTTCGCTTTTCAAAGGGAAAATAGAGACGATGGCGGTGCTTTCAAAGGCCGACCTTGCCGACGAGAAGATCACGAAAGAATGGGCCGCCTACCTTAAAGGCGGTGGGCTTCCCGCGTGGCCGCTCGACCTGCGCAAAGGCGGGGCGGGCGGCGTGCGCGCCGCGCTTGCGAAGAAAAAGCCGTCGTTCCGCGACCTGCGCGTCGCGGTCGTCGGCACGCCGAACGTCGGCAAATCCATGCTGATAAACCAGCTCGTCGGGCGCAAGGCCGCGCGTGTCGGAGGCATCCCAGGCGTCACGAAGGGCGTTTCGTGGTTCGGCGGCAACGGATTCCTGCTCGTGGACTCGCCGGGCATCCTCGACCCGCACGCCGACGCGCGCGCGCACCGCATGATTTCGTGGATAGGCTCTTCGCGCAGCCAGGTAATCGGCAGCTTCGAGGAACACGCGAAGGACTGCATAGAGTTCCTTATCAGGAAAAATTTATGGAACGGCGTTGAAAAGCTCTGGGGCGTAAGCCCCGAGGGCGCGCCGGTCGAAATTCTCGAACAGGTCGGGCGCAGGCTCGGACGGCTCGCGCAGGGCGGGACTGTCGATATGGAGGGCGCGGGGCGCGCGTTCCTCGACGCGCTCGCAAACGGGCGCTTTGGGCGTATGAGTTTCGAACGCCCCGGCGACGCTTCGCTCTGGGAGGAGCTGTAAGCGTGCCGCCCTACGTCATAGCGGGGACGGACGAAGCCGGGCGCGGCCCCCTCGCGGGCCCCGTCGTCGCGGCCGCCGCCGTCCTGACAATAGAGCAGCGCGAGATGCTTTTATCGCTCGGCCTCAACGATTCAAAAAAACTGACAGCTAAAAAACGTGAAAAAATCTTCGCGGCGATGTGCGAAGCGGGCGTCGAATGGCGCGCGCAGGCCGCCTCGCCGCGCGTCATAGACAGGATAAACATCCTCAACGCCTCGCTCTGGTGCATGAAGCGCTCCGTCGAGCGGCTGCGCGTGCAGCCGGACCTAGTGCTCGTCGACGGCAACCGCCTTGTGCCGGGGCTCGCCGTCCGCCAGAAGGCCGTGATAAAGGGCGACTCCCGCGTTCCCGCAATCGCGGCCGCGTCGGTCGCCGCGAAGGTGCTGCGCGACCGCGTGATGGAATCGCTGGACAAAATTTATCCGCAGTACCAGTTTGCGAAGCACAAGGGCTATCCAAGCGCGCTGCACCGCGCGCTCGTCGCCGAGTACGGGCCTTCGCCGGTCCACCGGCTTTCGTTCAGAGGAGCGGGCGGCGGTGAGGATTGACGCGAAGGTCAGGCGCGCGCTTGAAAAATCGACTGCGCGCGAAAACAACGGCGCGCCGCGCATGACGGTGAAGCCGTACGAAACGAAGGAACGGCCCGCGCATCTCGCCTTCGGCGCCGCGGCGGAGGAATCGGCGGCGCGTTACCTAGCCGGGCTCGGCTATGCGATTCTGGACAGAAACGTCCGCGTCGGCCACTGCGAGATAGACATAATAGCGCGCGACGGTGACGAACTGGTCTTCGCCGAGGTGCGCGCGCGGCGCGCGAACCCGATAGCCGCGCCGGAAGAGACCGTCGGCCCTGTCAAGCTCGAAAGGCTTACGCGAGCCGCGGAACTTTGGACCCAGCAGGCGAATTACATGGGATTCTGGCGTATCGACCTCGTCGCAATAACTTCGTACGACGGCGGAGAAATGAAAATAGAACATATTAAAAGCATAACGGAGCAGATTCTATGAGGAACGTCAACGGGCTTACGCTTCGCGGCATGACGGGAGCCGCGGTTGAAGTCGAAGCTGAGATAACGGGAGGAATGCCTGTCATCTCTATCGTCGGTCTGCCGGACGCGGCGGTGAAGGAGGCTCGCGAGCGCGTGCGCGCCGCTCTTCGTACAGTGAATGTCCTGCTTAAGGGACGCGTCGCGGTGAACCTGGCGCCCGCCGACCTTCCGAAGGAGGGTGCGATGCTCGACCTGCCGATAGCCGTCGCGCTCGCCGAAAAGGCCGGATGCGTGCGGACGGAACGTCCGGCGCTCTACATCGGCGAACTTGCGCTCGACGGCAGGCTTCGCAGAGTGCGCGGCGCGGTGCCCGCTGCTTTCTTTGCTCGTGAAAACAATATGGAGCTGTTCGTGCCGTCGGATAATGCCGGCGAAGTCTCAATTGTAGACGGCGTATGCGCGTGGAGCGTGCCGGACCTTCAAAGCCTCGTCATGCACCTGCGCGGCGAGAAACAACTTGAAATGATAGAAAAGCGTGAAATAGAATGCTCTGAGCCAGCGGCTGACCCAGACTTCTCCGAAATAAAGGGACAGGCCGCGGCGAAGCGCGCCCTCGAAATAGCGGCCGCGGGCCATCACAATATACTCTTCATAGGCTCGCCAGGCTCGGGCAAGACGATGCTCGCGAAGGCGCTCAAAGGCATACTGCCGCCGCTCGACGACGGCGAGCTGATGGAGGTCATGATGCTGCGCAGCACTGCGGGGCTTCCATTCGTGCTGAGCCGCGAACGTCCGTTCCGCGCCGTCCACCACACGGCGACGACCGCGGCGATATGCGGCGGCGGCTCGTGGCTGCGCCCGGGCGAGATAAGCCTCGCCTCGCGCGGCGTACTCTTCCTCGACGAATTCCCCGAGTTCCAGCGCGACGTGATAGAGGCGCTGCGCCAGCCTCTCGAAGACGGCTCGATAACGGTCAGCCGCGTCTCGGGCAGCGTCGCGTACCCAGCGAAGGCGCTCGTCGTCGCTGCCTGCAACCCATGCCCGTGCGGCTATGCGGGCGACCCCGAGCAGAAGTGCATATGCAGCGCTGCGTCGCTCGAACGCTACCGCCGCAAGCTCTCCGGGCCGATACTCGACAGAATAGACCTGCACATTCCCGTGCCGCGGCTCACGCCCGAGGAACTCGTCTCGCTCGGCGAGAGCGGCGGGGAGACTAGCGCGGAGGTGCGCGCGCGCGTCGCGGCGGCGCGCGAAATACAGCGCGCGAGATGGAAGCCCTTCGGCTTCGCATATAATTCTGAAATCCCGGAAAAATTCCTGCGGCGCAACGCGTCGATGAAGCCCGAGGTGCGCGATTTCATACTCGAAACGCTCAAGCGCGTCAAGCTCTCGGGGCGCGGCCTCTCGCGCGTGCTGCGCGTCGCGCGCACTATTGCGGACCTCGAAGCCGCGCCGCGGATAGAGGTGCGCCACATCGCCGAGGCGGCTGGGTACAGGGAAGGGGAGGCAACGTCGTGGATGAACGGCTGAAATTCCTGCTGCTTCTAAACTACGTGAACGCGAACTCGCAGGCGCTGGCGAAATTCGCGGCGCTCGGCATCCCGTGGCGCGAACTGTGGAATCCGCCGAAAATCGACGCCGCGGCGACGGTCTTCACCGAAAAGCAGCTCGCGCGCATACGCGAGGCTGAATCGCGCGCGTGGGCGGAAAACGAAGCGGAGCGCGCTGCGAAGCTCGGGGCGCGCATAATTTCCATAGACGACGAGGATTACCCCGCGCGGCTGCTCGACCTGCGCGACGCGCCGCTCGCGCTCTACGTGCGCGGACGGCTGAACGCTGCGGACAAATGCGTCGCGGTTGTCGGCACGCGCCGCGCGAGCATTTACGGCAAAAACGCCGCGCGCTCGATAGGCGAAGCCTGCGCGCGCTACGGCGTGACGCTCGTCAGCGGCGGAGCCTTCGGCGTGGACTGCGAATCGCAGTCGGCCTGCGCCGAAGCCTGCGGAACGACATTCGCCGTGATGGGCACGGGCATAGACGTCGCCTATCCCGCGTCGAACCGCGCGCTCTTTGAAAAAATCTGCGAACGCGGCGCGCTCGTCACGGAATTCCCGATAGGCGCGGGCGGCGACCCGTGGCATTTCCCGCAGCGCAACCGCATCGTCGCGGCGCTCGCGGAAAAGGTCGTAGTTGTCGAAGCGCCGCTAAAAAGCGGCTCTATGATAACCGCGCGGCTCGCGCTCGAACTCGGGCGCGAAGTATGGGCCGTGCCGGGGCGCATCTTCGACGCGAACGCGGAGGGGACGAACGCGCTCATCTACGACGGCGCGTATCCATACATAAACGAAAAAACTTTCTTCTCCGCCTGCGGCGCGCAGGCCGCGGAGGACGAAAGCGCGGCGCGTCCCGAAGCGCGCGCGGCGTCGCTCAGCGATGAAGAAAGGAAAATTTTCGACTATCTTGCGGCGAACGGCGAAAAGACGATTGACAATATATCTGTTGCCGTTAAAATGAGCGCCGCTGACATCTTGAAAAACATCACGTTAATGTCCGCGAAGGGGCTTGTCTATATGCCCTCGGCAGGACGGTACGGCGTAAAGGGCAATTTATAAAAGAGAGGTGTGGCTGCGATGGCCGTCAGAAAAAAAGCCGCGGAGGAAGCGGCGGCGACCGGCGAAACAAAAACAAGCGCGGCGAAGAAAGCTCCCGCGAAGAAAACTACGAAGAGCGCCGCTGCGAAGAAGGAGACAGCCGCTAAAAAAG
>DVKA01000058.1 GCA_018716365.1 Candidatus Caccocola faecipullorum | reverse complement strand
GAATTAATTGAAGAAACAGACGCCATCTAGACCTTTTAGTCAGTTGCCAGTTAGTAAAATGCCGCCTCTCGTGTGAGAGGCGGCATTTGCGTTTGTCTTATTAAATTTTCTAGTCCTTCGGACGTTTCAGGACGAAGCGGAATCTCGGCGCGGCGGCGAGAGCTCCTGCCGTTACTGGGACGGGCTCGGCCTCTTTCGGGGCGTTCGCGCTTTCCATCAGCGACTCGGCTTTTTTCTCGTCCTCTTTGCGGTAGAGGACCTGGCTCGATTTCGAGCCGTCGCGGTAGACGGTGATGCCCTTGCAGCCCTCTTTCCAGGCGAGGATGTAGGCGTCGAGCACGTCGCGGACGCAGCACTCGTGGCGCAGGTTGACTGTCTTGGAGACGGCGAGGTCGGTGTAGCGCTGGAAGACGCCCTGCGTTCTGACGTGCGCGCTGGGCGTCACGTCGTGCGATGTGACGAAGACCTTTTTCATAACCTCCTCGGGCAGCCCTTCTTTGATGGCCTGCTCGTAATAGCGGTTGCGCTGCTTCATGACGACCTTCGTGCCGTCTATCTGCGTGCGGACGCGCGTGTGTTCGAGCGCGAAGAGCGGCTCGATGCCCGACGAGCAGTTGGCGAGCAGAGCTATCGTGCCGGTCGGCGCGATGCAGGTGAGCGTCGCGTTGCGGCGTCCGAGGTGCGCGAGCGGCTCGGGGACGCCCTTTTCTTTGCCGAGCGCGATGGAAGTCTCGTGCGCGGTGTTCTGTATGGTCCCCATTATTTCAGCGGCGAGCGCGTAGGCCTCTTAGCTGTCGTAAGGTATGCGGAGCTGGAAGAGCAGGTCGGCCCAGCCCATGACTCCGAGGCCGATCTTGCGCGTGAGCTTGACGGCCTCCGCTATCTCGGGCAGCGGGTAGTGGTTTACGTCGATGACGTCGTCGAGGAAGCGCGTGGCGACGGCGGTGACCTGCTTCAGCGTCTCGAAGTCGAATTTCCCGTCCCTGACCATCGAGGCGATGTTTATCGAGCCGAGGTTGCAGGCTTCGTTCGGGTAGAGCGGCGATTCCCCGCATGGGTTCGTGCTCATGAGTTCGCCGAGGTTCGGCGTGGTGTTGCCGCGGTTTATCGCGTCGAGGAATATTATCCCAGGGTCGCCGGTACGCCACGCGGAATCGGCTATTTCCTCAAGCAGCGCCGCCTCTTCGCCGTGTGGGTCGGCTACGGCCTTTTCCATGAAGCTGTCGAAGACGCCGACGGAGATGTTGAAGTTCGTTATCGTGCCGTCCTTGTCCTTGCAGTGGATGAATTTTCTGATGTCTGGGTGGTCGATGTTGAGTATCCCCATGTTCGCGCCGCGGCGCATTCCGCCCTGCTGGACTGTTTCGGTCGCCTTGTCGAAGAGGCCCATGAACGATACTGGGCCCGACGCGCGTCCGTTGGTGCTCTTGACCTTCGAGCCTTCGGGACGGAGCTTCGAGAAGTTGAAGCCGGTGCCGCCGCCGCTCTTGTGTATGAGCATCTGCTTGCGCAGCGCTTCGCATATGCTTTCCATGGAGTCCTCTATACCGATGACGAAGCAGGCCGCGAGCTGCCCGTGAGGCGCGGGGCGTCCCGCGTTCATCAGCGTCGGGCTGTTGGGCAGGAAACGCAGCGTCGCCATAATCTCATAGAACTCGTCTGTCCATTTGTACTGCTCAGCGAGCGTGCGCTCCGCCGCCGCGACGTTCGCCGCGACGCGGACGAGCATCTCTTCCGGCTTTTCCACGGGATTTCTGTTTTCGTCGCGCCACAGGTAGCGGTCGCGCAGAATATCCTTCGCTGATGGGCTGAACGCAGGCTTTATAAGCATAATCGAGAACCTCCAAATTTATGCTGAAGACGATAATTTATTATAAAGAGCCGGAGCGTAATGACCGCCCGGCTCGTTTATCATATCATAATTTTCAGTTTTGAGAAGGTTGGAGACACTAGATATATTGACATCTTATCCACGAAACACTATCCATAGTGTGATTAACTGTGTGGATAAGATGAGCGCGGCGCGCGCTACTTACGCCACAGGCTGCGAGTGAAGAGCGCGAGCAGCGTGTAAATTTCAAGCCTGCCGCAGAGCATGTCGAATGTGTAGACCCACTTTGCGAACGGAGCCTGGTCGGCGAAGTTCTCCACGGGGCCGACGTCCGCGAGCCCCGGCCCGACGTTGCTCAGCGTCGCGGAGACGGCGCTGATTGAGGTGACTATGTCGTTGCCGGTGAGGCTGACCGCGATGGCAGAAAGACCCCATATCATGAAGTAGATCGCTATGAAGCACGAGGCTGCGGAGACCATCTGAGGGCTGACGGCCTTTTCGCCCTGGCGCACAACTACGACGGCGTTCGGGTGGACGAGTTTCTTGAGCTCTCCGAAGGCCGCCTTTATGACTATCTGGAAGCGCACGCATTTTATAGCGCCCGCAGTCGAGCCGGCGCAGCCGCCTATCATCATGATCGCGAGCAGTATGAGCTGTGTGAAGTAGGGCCACTGTGCGTAGTCCGCGGTGATGAAGCCCGTCGTCGTTATTACGCTGACGACCTGGAACGAGCTGAAGCGCAGAGCGTCCCAGAAACTGGAGTACTCGCCAGTCCAGAGCAGATGCGCGCAGATGAGGGCCGTAGCTATTACGACGACGCCCGTGTAGAAAAGGAACTCGGGTTCTTTGTACGGTTTCAGAGTGCGCGCGCGCAGCGCCGCGAAGTGCAAAGTGAAGTTCGCTCCGCAGGCGAACATCAGAAAGAGCAGCACGTAGTCGAGATAGGCCGAGTCGTAGTGCGCGACGCTCGCCGTGTGCGTCGAGAATCCTCCGGTCGAGACGGCGGCGAATGAGTGCGCTATCGCGTTGTAGAAATTCATGTCGCCGGCCATGAGCAGAACGATTCCTACTATCGTGATGCCGACGTAGATCTTCCACAACGTCGTCGCCATTTCGGTGATGCGCGGGCTGACCTTTTCGAGCGTCGGGCCCGGGCTCTCTGCCTTGAAGAGATAGGTCATGTTGCCGCCGAGCAGGGGGAGCATCGCTATGACGAGGACGACGATTCCCATGCCGCCGAGCCAGTGCGTCGTCGAGCGCCACATCAGTATGCCGCGCGGCACGGGCTCCATCTCGCGTATGACGGATGCTCCGGTCGTAGTGAAGCCGGACATCGCCTCGAAATAGGCGTCGGTGAACGACGGTATCGTGCCGTCGAAGATGTACGGCAGGCAGCCGACGAACGAGGCGACTATCCACGCGAGCGAGACGCAGGCTATCGCTTCGCGCGCGCCCATGCCGCCGTGCTTCGAGCCGCGTCCTGCGAGCGCTAGGACGGCGGACATGACCGCCCCGACGAGCGCGGAGAGCAGGAACGCCTTTATGTCGCGCGTGCCGTCGGCCACGGCCCAGATGAACGGGAAGCCCATCGAGAGCGTGACCGTGAAGGTTATCATTGCCAGAAACTTGGCGACTATCGCGTAATTCAAGAGGGGGCTCTCCTATCCGAAGATTGCGAGCGCCGCTTCCATCGAGGCGGCAGTGCCGAAAATTATTATCTTGTCCCCGCTCTGGAGCTCCGTTTGCCCCGTCGGTATCAGCATCTCGCCGCCGCGGTCGAGCAGGCCGATGAGCGAGCCCTCCGGCATCGTCAGCTCCATCAGCTTTTTGCCGTCGGCGGGCGAGCCCGAGACGACGGTCGTCTCGACTGCCTCGGCGCTTATCTCTTCAAGGACGGTGAGGACGTTCGAGGTCCCGGGGTAGCGGACGCTGCGCGTTATCACGTCGGCGAGCGTCTGGTTGCGGTTCACTATCGCGTCAACCGGTATGTGGCTCGTCATGCCGAGGTAGTTGTGGTTGCGCACTACGGCGATGCTCTTCGAAACGCCGAGCGTCTTTGCTAGCACCGCGAGCATTAGGTTCGTCTCGTCGTGCTCGGTCGCCGCGACGCAGCCGTCGGCGTCCGTTATACCCTCGGATTTGAGGAATTCCGCGTCAGCGCCGTTGCCGCATAAAATCATCGCGCGCGGCAGCTCGCCCGCGAACTTTTCGCATTTCGCGCGGTCTTCGTCGACGATGCGCAGGTCGATGCCGCGTATATGCGCGAGCAGCCTTTCCGCAGTCTGGTGTCCGATCTTGCCGGCGCCGATGATGAAGACGCGTTTCAGCCGCTTCGACTTCGCGGGCTGGAAGAGGCGTTCAATCTCCAGAATCTGCGAGCGGTAGCACATGGTGTAGCAGAGGTCGCCGGGCTGAAGCGCGTACGAAGCCTTCGGGACGAATGAATCTTCGCCGCTCTTGACCCAGACGACGAGCATTATCATGTTCGGGTTGCGTTTGCGTATTTCATATAAAGGAAGGCCGCAGAGGGGAGAGTCCTGCGCGACGCGGAAAAGGTATATGCCGGCGCGCCCTCCCGCTATCTCCGTCGTGTGCAGAGCCGCGCGCACTTCGAGAAGTTCTTCTATGTCCTTCGCCACGGAACGCTCCGGCGATACGAGCATATCGATGCCGAGGTCGTTCGCCCAGCTTTCATTGTCGGTAAACTCAAGGCCGACTGCGCGCGCTATAACGTGCGGCACGCCCGAGCGCTTCGCTATCCAGCAGGCCATGAGGTTGACCTCGTCCCTGTTGGTGCAGGCGATGAGCATCATGACGCCTGACTTCTGCCCCGTTATCCCCGCCTTTGCGAGCACGCTGGGACGCGCGCCGTTGCCGTTCACTACCATTACGTCGAGCGTCTCTTCGGCCTGTGCCGCGCGCTCTTCGTCTTCTTCGACTATTACGATGTCGTGACCGTCAGCCGAGAGGTTTTTCGCTACGCTGTATCCGACCTCTCCCGCTCCGACTATTACGATGCGCAAAGCCAATCTCTCCCTTTCAGGCAGATATGTGCGGTACAGTATAAGATATTTTCAGTTTATTGCAAATTTCGCGCGCGCGCAGTTTTACCTATCTTTTACAGGCGCGCGGCGCGCTTGCCTTTTTCGTGCGTTCGTTGTAAGATTTTGACACTGATTAAGATATGGACGGTTCTCCGAGCCTGCTGCGCCTAAGGGTGAAAGCCTACGGACTTCAGGCCGACAGGGTCGCTTTCGGAAACGAGACGGCCTCCCTCTGGAAAGGCGAACGGCTGGATCAAGCATACAAAGGCCGTACTCTCGAGAGGACGGTCTTTTTCTTTTTTCAGTAGATCACACAATTTTCTCCGCCGGAGGAAGGACGCCCCCAACGTCCTTCTCCGGTTCTATGCTTTTTTGATTCCCATATTGATACAAAATGAACAAAATAGTGTAAAATAGCCGCGACGGGCGCTCTCGTTTGTATTTTTCTGAAAAACGCGCGCCTGCGTCCCTGAATCCGGCTCTTCTAAAGCTCGCGCCATGAGCGCCGGACGTCAGGGCGGCGATGGAAACGTCGCCGTCTCCCATTGCGGAAAGGGGACTATGGACCGCGGGCCAGAGTTTACGGGCCCTCCCTTCTTTCCGTGACGGTACATAAAGGCTGTAAACGCAGCATAAATCTCACGAGGAGGGGTTTATCCCATGCGTATCAACAAAAAAGGTTCTTTAATCGCGCTGCTGCTCGCAGTCTGCGTGCTGGCGTTCGCTTCGCTCGCAGGCGCGGCCGACAAGGCGCCCGTACTCCGTATGGCTACGACGACGAGCACCGACGACACCGGACTGCTCGACTATCTCGCGCCGATCTGCCTCAAGGACACCGGCATCGACGTGCAGTGGGTCGCGGTCGGAACGGGCAAGGCTCTTGAGTTCGGACGCAACGGCGACGTCGACGTCGTGCTGACCCACGCTCCGTCGCAGGAAGACAAGTTCGAGGCCGAGGGCTACGGCGTAGACCGCCGCAAGGTCATGTACAACGACTTCGTCCTCATCGGCCCTGCGAACGACCCCGCGGGCGTCAAGGGCAAGCCCGTCATCGAAGCGATAGCGACGATAGCCGAGAAGCAGCAGAAGCTCGTCAGCCGCGCCGACAAATCCGGCACGCACACCGCCGAGCTCAAGCTTCTCGA
>DVKA01000057.1 GCA_018716365.1 Candidatus Caccocola faecipullorum | reverse complement strand
ACCTACATCTGCCTCGAACTCTTCAACGAGCTGCGCCTGCTCCAGCCGCAGGGCAACATCCAGGTCAGCGAGCGCACGCCCGACAACGTCATCCGCGCCGCGGCGAGAGTCTTCCGCAACGGCATGGGCTACCCGTCCGTATTCAACGCCGACATGGTCATCCAGGAGCAGATGCGCGTAGGCAAATCGCTTGAAGACGCGCGCGAAGGCGGCACCAGCGGCTGCATCGAGACCGGCTGCTCCGGCAAGGAAGCGTACCTGCTCCACGGCTACCTCAACGTGCCGAAGCTCCTTGAGTACGCGCTCTCCAACGGCGTCGACCTCCTCACCGGCAAACAGGTCAGCATAAAGACCGGCGAGCTCTCCGACTTCAAGACCTTCGACGACCTCTACGCGGCCTTCGAAAAACAGATGGCCTACGTCGTCGAGACGAAAATCGGCGTAGACAACTACCTGCGCTACCAGTACGCGACCAACATGGCGGCCACCTACCTCTCCTGCGTCATCAACGACTGCATCAAGAACGGCAAGGACTACTACAACGGCGGCCCGCGCTACAACAGCGACTACATCCAGTGCTGCGGCATCGGCACCATCACCGACAGCCTCTCCGCGATAAAGAAGCACGTCTACGACGAAGGCACCTACACGCTGCAGGAACTCGTAGACGCGATGAAAGCCAACTGGGAAGGCCACGAAGCCATGCGCCTCACGCTCTGGAACAAGACGCCGTTCTTCGGCAACGACGACGACTACGCCGACGACATAATGAGAAGGGTCTACGACAGCCTCTTCCGCAACATCGACGGAAAGCACAGCATCCTCGGCCCGACCTACCACCTCAACATGCTCTCGACGACCTGCCACAACTACTTCGGGCAGAAGCTCGCCGCGACCCCGAACGGACGCTTCAGCGGAATGCCCGAGTCCGACGGCACCAGCCCGAGCCACGGCGCAGACCGCCACGGCCCGACCGCGGTCGTCAAGTCGCTCGGCAAGATGGACCAGGTCAAATCCGGCGGAACGCTGCTCAACCAGCGCTTCCTGCCCTCCGTCCTCGCCGGCGAAGAGGGAATCGAAGGCGTCAAGAACCTCATCCGCGCCTACTTCAAGCTCGGCGGACACCACATCCAGTTCAACGTCGTCGACGAAGCGACGCTGCGCGACGCCCAGGCCCACCCGGACAACTACCGCGGCCTCCTCGTCCGCGTCGCGGGATACAGCGACTACTTCGTAGACCTCGACAACTACCAGCAGGAAGAAATCATAGCGAGAAACGCGCAGGAAAGCTTCTAAGCCGTCCGGCGGTTCACGCAGAAAAGCAACACCAAGCCCCGAGGCGAAAGCCATGGGGCTTTTTCTATATATAACAAAAACTATGTCATGCCAGCAATGCTTCCGCGCCCGATGAAGCGGAGCGGGCCCGCTGGCATCTCCGCCGTTTAGCGTTAGAGGCATAATCGGAGCGTATAATACAACAGGAGGCGGATAGAAAAATGATAATACGTGAAGCAAAAACGGAAGAACTGGACGAAATAACGGCCTTCTACGAAATGATGTGCCGCGAGCTGGCGGCGAAAGACTTCCTGCCGAACGGCAACAAAGGCGGATTCCCGTCGTTGGAGATGGTGGCGGAGGCGATAAAAAATTCCTGCCTGTACGTCGTCGAAGAAAACGGCGAAATCGCAGCCGCATACATCATGAACAACGAATGCGACCCCGCATACGACGCCGTGCCGTGGCGCGTAGACGCGGACAAAAAACGCGCCTCCGTGCTCCACGCGCTGCGCGTCGCCTCGAAATACGGCGGCAGAGGTTTCGCCGGCCGCCTCGTCGAACACGCCGCCGAAACCGCGCGCGCCAAAGGGCAGAAAGCAATCCGCCTCGACTGCCTCGTAGAGAATACAATCGCGCACAAACTTTACCTCTCCAACGGCTTCCAGATTGTTGGCGAAACAGAGATGTACTACGAAGACATAGGCGAGACGCGGAAGTTTCTGATGTTCGAGCGCGCGCTGTAACGCCTTCGTAAGATATATTCCGCTGAGTGAAAATTAAAGGAATCAAAGAAGATGGAACAAAAAGACTACTGGAACAGAGCCGCGGCTGATAAAGAATTCACGACGCCCTTTCAGCTCGCGGCCTTTGAAAAGTACGTGGCGCGCGAAGCGCTCGTGCTCGACGTCGGCTGCGGCTACGGGCGCACGCTCGACGAACTGTACCGCGAGGGATGGCGCTGCCTCATAGGCATGGACTTCTCCGAAGCGATGATAGAACGCGGGCGCGCGGCATATCTGCACCTTGATTTGCGCGTAAAGCGCAGCGCGGAGAAGATAGACCTGCCGGACGCAAGCGTAGACGCAGTCATCCTCTTCGCCGTGCTCACCTGCATCAGCTCAAACGCGGAACAGGAGCGCATGATTTCCGAAATCCGCCGCGTCCTCCGCCCCGGCGGAATCCTCTACGTAAACGACTTCCTGCTCAACACAGACGAACGCAACAGGGCGCGCTACGAAAAATTCAAAAATAAATACAGCGAATACGGCGTCTTCGAACTCCCGGAAGGCGCCGTCTGCCGCCACCACGACGAAAAATGGATCAAAGCGCTTCTCTGCGCCTTTGAAGAACTCGAATACAGCCGCCTGACCTTCACAACGATGAACGGCCATAAGTCGAACGGCTTCTATTTCGTCGGGCGGGCGAAAGAGTGAAAAACGGATAGAATTACGGCTGTCTGTGGGAAAATGCCACAAGTTTCCAACGGAGAGCTTAACACAAAGTTGCGAAAGACACGGCCCCGTGACATGAAACGCAGGGGCCGCGTCCGGCTGCGCACGCGGCGTGCTTATTCAAATTTCCTGTCGTACAACAGTCCTGCGACAAGAACGACGAAACATGAACCTGCGTTGTGTACTAAGGCTCCGGTCGTCGGCGTCAGAATCCCTGCAACGGAGCAGGCTACCGCGGCAAAGTTTATGCACATGGACAGGACTATGCTGAATTTTATTGTTTTTACTGTCGCAGCGGAAAGTCGTTTCAAGTATGGTATTTTTGAAATATCGTCTCCCATCAGCGCGATGTCGGCCGCATCTATCGCTATATCGCTGCCCATGCTTTCCATCGCAGCGCTTACGTCTGCAGTCTTGAGCGCGGGAGCGTCGTTTACACCGTCGCCTATCATGCAGACTTTACGCCCGTTCCGTTTCAGCTCTTCGATGCTTTCGACTTTTTCTTCCGGCAGAAGCTCCGCGTGTACCTCTGTGATTCCAGTAAGCTCCGCGAAATAACCGGCCGTCCGCCGGTTGTCGCCTGTGAGAAGCACTACATTCGTGTTCAAAGCTTTCAGCTTCGAGACCATAGCCTTGGCATCCTCACGCAAAACGTCGGAAAGCGCGACTATGCCTATGGCTTTTCCATCGCACGCTATGAGCACGGAGGCTTTGCCTTCAATGTGCAGACGTTCCAGCGCGGCGCGCTCCTTTTCGCCTATGCCCACGCCGTTCTCCGCGAGGTATTTTTCATTCCCGCAGAGAAATTTTTTGCCGCCTGCTTCTGCGCTGATTCCCCTGCCCGGAGTCATCTTGAAAGCCGTGGATTCAATAATCGGAATATTCCGTCTTCTAGCGTGCTCAGTTATCGCCCTGCCGAGCGGATGCTCGCTCTTCGCCTCGGCGGAGACCACGAGCGAAAGCAGCTCGTCCGCACTCAATTTTTCATCGAAGGATATTATATCGCTCACTTCGAGCCGTCCGTATGTAAGCGTGCCTGTCTTGTCAAAAGCTATCGTGTCGACATATCCCATTTTTTCAAGAGCTTCGCCGGATTTGATGACGACGCCGTGCTTCGCAGCCTGACCTATCGCCGCCATGACCGCGGTTGGCGTGGCGAGGACGAGCGCGCATGGACAGAAGACGACAAGCACCGTGACGGCGCGGACTATATCTTCTGTCGCGGCGCCGGTTATCACCGCGACGGTCAACGCAGCGGGGACGAGCCAGCTGGCGGCCCTGTCCGCAATGCGCTGTATTGGGGCCTGCTTTTTGTCTGCGTCGCGCACCATGAATATCAGCTTCTGAAGCGAGCTGTCCTTGCTGGTTTTCGTCGCGGTTATGTCGATTGTTCCAAAGCGGTTGATTGTCCCGCAAAACACGTCTTCGCCCGGCCCCTTGTCGACGGGAAGCGATTCTCCCGTCATCACGGACTGGTCTATCGACGTCTCTCCTTCGATTATTTTGCCGTCCGCCGGTATCGCTTCGCCCGGCAGGACTCGCAGCCTGTCGCCTATTTTTATTTCGTCCGTCTGAATCATGGTCTCATTACCGTTTTCCATTCTGCGAGCTTGTACAGGTGCGAGGCTGATGAGCTTTTTGAGCCCCTTCTTCGCCCTGTCGACCGTTCTGTCCTCCAAAATCGCTCCTATCGACATGATGAAGGCGACCTCTCCTGCGGCAAAAAGGTTTCCGATTGCAATTGCCGCGAACATCGCGATGGTGATTAAAAGAGCCGAAGAGATTTTGCTGACGCCTTTGTTATAAACGACGCGCCATAGCGATAGATAGAGCAGTGGAAAGCCGCTGATTATCACCGCAGTCCAAGCCGGGGCGACAGGCAGGACGACGCCCGCCGTCGGCAGAAAAAGGCTAAGCAGCAACGAGGCTCCGCTGACTACGGTCATAGGCAGTCCTGCAAAAATATCGACGAGTTTTTTCAACATACCAGATTCCTCCCGCTGTTGATTTGACAATTTTATTCATTAGCTGTACATTGAGTACGTTAACGAACATTTTATTTGTGATTTTAGAGGCCGTATGAGAGGAAATAAAGAATAGAATACCCCGGTTGTCTTTTACGGGACAAAAATCGTACTTTGTACAGAAAGAGGACGGACATGGACAGGCGTCAAAAAAAATCGCGGGAGGCGATATTTACGGCCTTCAGCGGATTACTGGGAGAAAAGAGCTACAATAAAATAACAGTGCAGGAGATAATTGACAAAGCGAACGTTGGGCGGACGACCTTTTACGCACATTTTGAAACTAAAGACGCGCTGCTGCGTGAGCTGTGCGAAGAGCTCTTCGGCCACATTGTGGCAAGCGCCAGGGATCGCACGCACACGCACGGCCTATATTCAAACGCAAGCGCGCCAAACTCCGTATTCTGTCATCTTCTCCAGCATTTGCGGGAGAACGATAAAAATATTGCGAGCCTGCTGTCGTGTGAGAACAGCGAGATTTTTCTGCGTTATTTCAAGAACAGTTTGAATGAGCTGGTGGAAAGCGAGTTTGCTGCGCATGCGGACGGAGGCAGGCGCGAAGTGCCGCGCGATTTCCTGATAAACCACATGTCCGGCAGCTTTGTGGAAATGGTGCAGTGGTGGGTCGCTCACGGCATGGAGCAGACGCCGGAGGAGCTTGACCGCTATTTCCGCGCGGTTATAGAACCCGTGATGTAAAAATATTATGCAAAAACAGACAGTCGCCGCTCATGATTGTAAGCGGCGACCGCTATGGTTACATATAAAAATTAACGATATTCAACTTCAAACTCAACGCAGCCGTGCTATTCAACCAGCATAGCAGGATTCACCGCGGTCATCTGACGTATTTCCTGTTCGCTGATTCCCGCATCTAACAGCTTCGTAAGGTATTCTCCAAACATTTTTACAGGTTCGGGGTTGATAGCCTGTCCCAAATCTGTGGAGAGTATCATATGCTCAGCTCCTATTTCCTTGACCTGCGCGACGAAATCATCTATTGTCAGATCACCGCTCATTATGTTGGCTACATTGTGCTCCAAATACGCTCCATACTGGACGTACTCTTTCTGCTGTTCAATCGTGGCGCGAGTTGCCGGCCATTCTACGTGCGTGGCTATCATCTTCTTA
>DVKA01000056.1 GCA_018716365.1 Candidatus Caccocola faecipullorum | reverse complement strand
GCGAGCTTTCTGTCCGTTATCAGCTTGTCGAGACGTATAAGCTTCGCGCTCATTTTTCCACACCGCAGAGCTTCATGATATTTTCGACGGTCAGGCCGCATTCCTCCCACTGCTGCGCGCGCGTCGCGTGCGCGATGAACCTGTCCGGCACTCCGGCGCAGGCGCACGATGCGGCGATTCCGCGCTCCTTCATCAGCGCGGCTATCTCTTCGCCTACGCCGCCGGCGAGCGCGTTTTCCTCCGCCGTCACTATGGTTTTGTGCGAGGCTAAAACCGGCAGAAGCCCCTCAATGTCGAGCGGCTTTATAAAGCGCAGGTCTACGACCGTCGGCGCTGCTCCGCGTTTTGAAATTTCTTCCGCCGCCTCGAGCATCATGGGAACTGTGCTCCCGACGCCGATGAGGCAGATTTCGGAGCCTTCGCGCAGCACTTCGCATTTTCCCCATTCCGCGGGGGCCGCGCCGGTTTCGCGCGCAAGCGATAGCGGAGCTTTGCCGCGCGGATAGCGTATCGCGGCCGGGATTCCGCGCCGCCGCCATTCTTCTACGAAAAATTCCAAATCGACGGCGTCGCGCGGCACGGCGAACGTCATGTTCGGAACGGCGCGCAGCCACGAGACGTCGAGGATGCCGTGATGCGTCTCGCCGTCTTCGCCGACGAGCCCGGCGCGGTCGATCCCGAGCAGCACGGGCAGTTTGGGCAGGCATATATCGTGCATCACCTGATCCATAGCCCTTTGCAGGAAGGTCGAATATATGCAGACTGCGGGACGCATTCCAGCGGCGGCGAGCCCGGCGGCGTAGACGAGCATATGCTCCTCTTCTATGCCCGCGTCGAAGAATCTCTGCGGATAGCGCTTTGCGAATGTGTCAAGCTTCGTGCCGTCCTTCATCGCCGCCGTTCCCGCCATCACCTTCGGGTCGCGCTCGGCGGCGGCGCAGAGCGCGCGCGCCATGACGCCGCTCCAGCTCTCCTCTCCTCCGGCCTTCTCCGCCGGGGCGTCGATTTTCGTCATCGGCCCGACGCCGTGGAAGAAGGCCGGGTTTTCCTCCGTCGCCTTGCAGCCTTTGCCTTTCTGCGTCAGCACGTGGATGAGCAGCGGCTCGTCGTAATGGCGCGCGAGGCGGAAAACTTCTTCCATCTCAGTAACGTTGTGGCCGTTGAAGGGACCCCAGTAGCTTATGTTGAGCTCTTCGAAAATGTTGGTCGGCAGCAGCAGAGACTTCAGCTTCTGCTTTATCTGCGAAAGCGCCTGATGTACGCTCTCGCCGTTCCTGCGTCCCGCGCACTGGTATTTTACGTAGTCCTTGAATTTCTTGTAGGTCGGATTGACGGCTAGCTTCGCAAGATGCGAGGCCATGCCGCCGACTCGCGGGTTTATCGACATCTTATTGTCGTTGAGGACTATTATCACCTTGGATTTGACGTTCGCCATCGCGTTGAGCGCCTCGAACGAAACGCCGTTGAGCAGCGCGCCGTCGCCTATCACCGCGACGACCTCGTAGTTTTCGCGCTTGAGGTCGCGCGCCTTCGCGTAGCCCATCGCGGCGGAAATCGACGTGCTGCTGTGGCCCGTCGTGAAGAAATCATACTGGCTTTCGTCCATGCGCGGGAAACCGGCGATGCCGCCCTTGCGGCGCAGCGTCGGAAAGCGGTCGAGACGCTTCGTCAGCATCTTGTACGCGTAGCTCTGATGGCCCACGTCGAATATTATCTTATCGGAGTCGGGGTTGAAGACGCGCAGCAGCGCGACCGTCAGCTCGACGGCCCCGAGCGACGAGCTCAGGTGTCCGCCGTTTTTGAGCGTGACGTCCAGTATCCTTTCGCGCAGCTCCGCGCAGAGCGCGCCGAGCTCATCTTCGCCGAGTCCGTAAAGGCCCCTGAAATCCCCTACGGAATCCAAAAGACTCATGCCTTATATTCCACCAGTCTTTACTTTGTCCTGTGGACGAGATATTCGGGCAGCAGCGCGAGGAAATCGTCCTCCGGCAGAATTCCGGCGAGCGCCGCCTTCGCCGCCTCCGACTCCTGCGCCGCCATCTCGCGCGCGCGTTCGAGGCCGTAGACAGTCACGTGCGTCACCTTGCCGTCGCGTTCGTCCTTGCCCGGAGTTTTGCCGAGCTCCTCCGCCGTGCTCGTCACGTCAAGTATATCATCGACTATCTGAAACGCGGAGCCGAGATGCGCGGCGTAATCCGCGTATTTGGAGAGCGCCGCTTCGTCCGCCCCGCCGAGAGCCGCTCCGGTCAGCACGGCGGCCTGAATCAGCGCGCCGGTCTTCAGCTTCGCTATACGGCGCACGTAGTCCGGCTCGTCCTTCGCCTTCGCCGCGTCGATGTCGAGCACCTGGCCGCCGCATACGCCGGATGGGCCGATAGCCCTGGCGAAGATGTGCATCGCGCGCAGGACGTTTGCGGGCGCTATGTCTTTCAGCTTCGCCATCGGGAATTCGAGCGACTGCACGAAAAGAGCGTCGCCCGCGAGCAGCGCGAGCGTTTCGCCGAACTTCGCGTGGTTCGACGGTTTACCGCGGCGCATATCGTCGTCGTCCATACAAGGCAGGTCGTCGTGTATAAGCGTCGCCGTGTGCAGCATTTCGAGGCCGAGCGCCATCGGCATCGCCTTCGCCTCGTCCACACCGGCGCGCTTCGCGGCGGCGAGGCAGAGCGCGGGGCGCAGGCGTTTGCCGCCCGCGCGCAGCGAATATTCCATAGACTCGAAGAGCTCGCCCGGCACGCCGGTGGCGCGCTCTTCGCCTGTCGCTATAATATAGTCCTCGACCGCGAGCCTGTACCTTTCAAGCTCGCCTTTTACATAGGCGTGAAGTTCGCCGTTCATCACGTTACGCCTCCTCCGCGTCCGTCTGCGGCGCGGCGTATTCCTGAGAGAGCATCGTTATCTTTTTCTGCGCGTCTTCAAGATAGGCGCGGCATTCGCGAACGAGCGAGACACCTCTCTCGTATTCGGCGAGCGCGGAATCGAGAGAGAGCGAATCTCCTTCGAGATCTTTCAGTATTTTTTCCAGTTCGTCCATCTTTTCAGCGAAATTCATATAAAACGCTCTCCTTTATCTTCTTTTATAGGCCTCGTGATGTTGCCACTTTCAGTGTTGCTATGATACAATGTCCCAGTTGATTGTTTCAAGGAAACAAGGGGGGAAACAAATGTCAAAATTCTGTGACTGCTGCGGCCGCGGGCCTGTTACGGGAAACGCGGTCAGCCATTCGAACCGCCACACAAGACGCCGCTGGCTCATCAACATCCAGAGCGTCAGAGTAGACGTAGGCGGAGGGGAGACCCGCAAGCTTCATATCTGCACCAAGTGCCTCCGTTCCGGTAAAGTACAGAGAGCCGTGTAACACGGCTCTTTTTTTATTCCCTTTTACTTCCATCATTCCGTATTTCAATTCCATAGACTAATTCCCTCTCGCCTCGTCAAGCAGCTCCTGCGCGCCTTCCTCGTCGACGAGTATCTCGCGCGGGCGCGAGCCGTCGGCGGGGCCGACTATTCCAAGCTGTTCCATCATGTCTATGAGCCTCGACGCGCGCGAGAATCCGACGCGCAGCCGCCGCTGGAGGCCGCTCGCCGAAGCTATGCCAGTGGCGAGCACGGTCTCTACCGCCTCTTCAAGCAGGTCGTCGTCGAAGGTTCCGCCTGAGCCGCCGTTTCCGCCCTTTTCTCCCTGCGCCTCTATCTCTATGAATTCAGGTTCGCCGAAGGTGTTAGTGATATAGGCGAGCCAGCCCGAGAGAATTTTTTCGTCGATCCACGGAGACTGGATGCGTATCGGCTTCGGGTGCTTCGTCGACAGGAAGAGCATATCTCCCTTGCCGAGCAGCTTTTCCGCGCCGGCGCAGTCTATTATCGTGCGCGAGTCGGCGTTGCTCGGAAGCGTGAATGCGACGCGTGCGGGAATGTTCGCCTTAATGAGCCCTGTGATTATGTTGACCGACGGGCGCTGCGTCGCGAGCATAAGGTGTATGCCGGTCGCGCGCGCCATCTGCGCGAGGCGGCAGATGTATTCTTCGACCTCTTTCGCGGCTGTCATCATAAGGTCGGCGAGTTCGTCGACGACTATGACGATGTGCGGAAGCCTGTCCTTCGGAAGGACTTTTTCATTATAACCTTCAAGGTTGCGCACGCGGATTTTCGCAAACGTCGTATAGCGGTTCTCCATTTCGCGGATGAGCCACGCGAGCGCCTGCACGGCTTTCTTCGGGTCGGTGACGGGCGGCGTCAGAAGATGCGGCAGCTTGTCGTAGACAGCCATCTCTACGCGCTTCGGGTCGACGAGTATCATTCGCAGCTCCTCAGGCGTGCGCTTTGAACATAGGCCGACTATGCAGGAGTTGACGAAGACGCTTTTTCCCGAACCGGTCGTACCTGCGACGAGCAGATGCGGGAGTTCTTCGAGGCCTACAATTATCGAGTCGCCGTTGACGGCGACGCCGAAAGGCAGCGGCAGCGCGAGCTTCGTGTGCTGGAAGCCGTCGTCCTCGATGACGGTGCGCAGCGGTATGCCGCGGCGCTTCGGGTTCGGTATCTCTATGCCGACGTATGGCTTGCCAGGAATCGGCGCCTCTATGCGCAGGCTCGGCACCGCCATTGCAAGCGCGATGTCGTTGGCGAGCGCGGCGACCTTGCTGACCTTTATACCGGGCGCAAGCTGTATGCGGAACTGGATGACGGTCGGCCCGACCAGAATTTCCGCAAGGTGCGACTCTATTCCGAACTGTTCGAGCGCGCGCACGATCTTCTCGCCAAGCGGCGCGGCCTTCTCTTCGTCCATCTCGCCGTCGCGCGATTCGCTCGGGCCGAATATCTCGATAGGCGGCGGGAAAATTCCCTGCTTTACGCGGCGCGCTCCGCCCTCTTCAAAATTGAAGTTCGGGTCCTGTATTGTAGGATGCAGTTCCGGCTCTCCCGCCTTTTTCAGAGATTCAGGGTCGTTGTAATCTATCCCCTCTTCGTCCTCGCCGGCATCGGCGGCGCTTGCGCTGCGGCTGCGGCGGAGAAGCGGCGGAGCGTCGTATTTGCCGCCTTCCGGCGTCTCTTCGTCGTAATCGAAGTAATCTTTGTCGCCGTCGAACTCGGAGATGTTGGGCGCGTCGTTTTCGTCCGGTTCGCCGTCGTATATATCGTCGTACTCGGCATCCGCCTCTTCTTCGTATTCGGCGGGTTCTTCGCCCTCCTTTGCGCGTCGGCTGAATTTAGGCAGGCTGAAACTCGGCAGCGAAATGCTGGGCAGTTTTATGAACGACAGCAGATGAATGTTGAAAGCCATCAGCGTCAGGTATATCGTCAGAAGCCCGGCGAGGACGGTGCCGAGTATTCCCGTCGATTTATATATCGCGGAGCTCATTCCATAGCCGAATTTTCCCGCCGCGAGGAACGGCAGCGCAAGCTCGCGCTCTCCTCCCGTCAGCTTGTTGAGGCCGAGAGTCATGGAGAGGAAGAGAAATATAAAGAAGACGCCGCATAGATGGCGAAGCCATCCGTTCAGCGGCGACGCAAGTATCAGCTTGACCGCAGTGTAAAGCAGGAAAAGCAGCGGGATTATTACAGCGCCGCCGATGTTTGAGAGCAGCCAGCGCGCCGCAGCCGCGCCGGCGTCGCCTGTCCACGGCGTGTAGAGCGAGGCGATTACATAGAGCGTGACGAGCGCGACGACGATGTTGAAGATTTTGAAGGCTGTGCGCAGCTCTCCGAAAATCTCCCTTATGTCGAATTTTCTCGCCTTTGCCTTTTCTTTGGGCGGGCTTTTCCTTCTGCGGCGCGATGGGGTCGCTTCCTGTTCCCTCATGCCTCGCTGCCTCCGACTGTGAGCCCTTCTATGAGCATCGAGGGCTGCCCGTCAGTGACGGGGACGCTCTGCCCGGATTTTCCGCACATTCCGGGGTCCATGACCAGATTGTTTCCGAGCGCCGAGATGTTGCGCAGCGCCTCCGGGCCGTTGCCCGTCAGTATCGCGCCGCGCACCGGAGCGCCGAGTTTTCCTTTTTCAATGAGATAGGCCTCGCTGACGTAGAAGACGAAATCTCCAGAGGTTGGGTCTACTTCCCCGCCGCCCATCTTTTTGACAAACAGGCCGCGCTCCGTACGCGCCAACATCGTATCGAGGTCGTCGCGCCCCGGCAGCAGATATGTGTTGCTCATGCGCGGGACGGGGACGCAGCGGTAGGACTCGCGCCGCCCGTTGCCGGTGAGCGGAAGGCCGTAGAGCTGTGACGAAAGCACGTCCGTGAGGTAATTTTTGAGCACGCCGTTCTCAATCAGCACCGTCCGCTGCGCCGGCGTGCCTTCGTCGTCGAAGCGGTAGTCTCCGTAAAGCCCTTCCGTGAGCGGGCCGTCGATCATCGTGATCGTTTCGTGCGCCACCTTTTCCCCAGTCTTGCCGCGGTATGTCGAGTAATCCTTCTCGACTATGTCGGCCTCAAGGCCGTGTCCGCAGGCTTCGTGGACTATCGTGCCGCCGGCCTCGCCGGCCATGAGCACGCGCATCTTTCCGGCTGGGCATGGACGCGCTTCAAGCATCAGCAGCGCTCGGCGCAGCGCGGTGCGCGCAAGTTCGAGCGGCGTCGCGCCTTTCCAGAAAAGCTCCTGCGGCAGCGTCATGCAGCGGCGTTCCGAGCCGGTCTGCACTACCCCGTCGCGCTCCGCTATCACCTGCGCGGCAAAGGAGGTATAGTATCTCTCGTCCTCCGCGATTTCGCCGCCCGGCTTAATGACGATCACCTTCCGCCGCGAGACCGTGTAGCGGTAGGACGACTGGCGGATATATTGTGATTCTTTTTTTATCGTTTCGTCTATTTCGCGCAGGAACGACGCGTCGGGCTGTTTCGCGGGATTTTCCGCGCGTTCGACCGCGCAGCCGTCGGGCGCAGCGCCTGTCGGCGCCTCCAGCCCCGCCATTCCGGCGCAGCGTCCAAAGGCCGAGGCTATCGCCGCGGCGCCGCCTCCCGGAGCGTGAGAATAAAAGGTCTTGCCATTCACTATGATGCGGCTGCCGGAGCCGTCTGCGGTAGAAGAGGAAATTTCGTCGATTTTCCCGTCTTCGAAGTGGACGGAATGCCCCTCGCCGCTCTGTATGTAGACGTCGGCGTACTGTGCGCCGTTCTTCATCGCCTTCGCTATGTTCTCATGAAAAAAATCAAGGCTGCAGTTCATTCTTTATTCTCCCGTTTCTTCTTCGTCAGTGTTCTCCGTTATCGAAATGCCCTCGCCCCGCAGCGACTCCATAAGGCTCAGCAGGTACTGCTCCTGTCCGGCAGGCGTGAAGACCGTTATCTTCCCCGCCTTTGCGTCGTCGGTCTGGAGAAAGCCGATGCCCTCGGCCGCGTCGATTATCCAGCTTATATAATATATGTCCTCGTGCGGGACGGTAAATTTCAGCGCTTTTATCTCGGGCTTCACCGCGTCATCTCCCGCTGCTTCGCAATGTGCTCGCCGTACGTCCTGCTGAATATATGCCGTCCACGTCCGTCCGCAAAGAAGAACAGATATTCCGTCTCTTGCGGCGCGAGCGCGCTCTTCCACGAGCTTTCGGAAGGCACGCATATCGGCCCCGGCGGAAGTCCGTCGTTTCTGTATGTATTGTATGGCGAGTCGATTTCCAGATCTTTGTACGTGAGCGCCGTCTTCTTTTCGCCGCGCTCGGCCCAGCAGTAGATGACCGTCGCGCAGGACTGGAGGCGCATATGTTTTTCTATCCTTTTAAGGAATATCCCGGCAAGTATCGGGCGTTCCTCGGCGGCGCGCGCTTCGCCTTCTACAACCGAGGCTAGCACGCCGCGCATGAGAACGTCACCGGCCGCCGTATCTTCGGGAATATCCTTTCCGACCCTCTCGAACCAGAGCCGCGAGGCCGACACTATGAAGCCTTCCGCAACGGCTGCGCCGGGCGCTACGAAATATGTCTCAGGCAGAAGGAAGACCATCCGCGCGCGCACGTCGTCAGGCAGCCATTTGCGTACCGGCTCGTAGAAATTTTCCGTTTTAGCCATCGCTGAATAAAAATCCGCAGCCGTCACGCCATCCTCAGCGAACAGCGCCGCGAGCCTGTCGAAGCGCGAGCCGGGAATCAGCGCCGCCTTCTCTACAACTGGCTTCGCCTTTTCAAGCTGCTTTACGGTTCCGCGCGGCGTCGAGCGGCGCAGAGTATAGAGGCCGGGCTTTATCTTCCTGTCGAGCCCGGAGCGGGCCATCTCGCGCACTAGCGCATCCGCGTCGTCCACTACGCCGGCCTCTTCAAGCAGGCGCGCCGCCGCGCCAGCCGACGCTCCCGACGGTATGACGACCTCGAAGCTTCGGAAATATCCGTCCGGCAGCCCGGGGTACGCATACGGCAGATAGAAGCAGACGAAGCAGTACGCCGAAGCTGCGATTATATAAACGAAAATATCGGTGATTCTGTCTCTCATCGCTCAGCCCTCCCGCGCGCCGTTCAAAGCGTTACTTATTATATATGATAATTGACAGTCTGTAAGCTAAAGCGCGGCGGACGGCTTGTAAACTTTAATTGTGCTTCCCTGTATTGACATTGACGGAGCTTTGGCGTATAAAAATTAGCTAGTTAAGTCTTTGAGTACGGGAGGGCCGCCGGTGTCATACTTCGCATATTCTTCGCAGTCATGCAGTTCGTCGCGCCTCTCCTCGTGGAGCGGCAGTTGTTCCGCGCGCCCGTCTCAAAGCGAACAGCAGTAACGCGCCGTACTCAGGCGCTTAAAGCAGAAACGTTTTGAGACCGGAGATTCTTTCGGTCTCTTTTTTATTTTTAAGGGAGGTCTTTATCTTGAGGAAATATTTATTGACGCCCGGGCCCGTCGAGGTCCCGCCCTCCGTCCTCGCAGCGGAGGCCGCGCAGATGGAGAGCCACAGGTGCGCCGCCTTTTCGTCGCTCTTCATGGGAATATCGGAAAAGCTCGGCCGTCTGTTCGAAAGTTCGCAGCCAGTCGTCATACTCCCCTCTTCGGGAACTGGTGCGCTTGAATGCGCGGCGGTCAACTTTCTCGGCGCTGGCGATAAATTCATTTCGCTCTCCTGCGGCGCGTTCGGCAAAAGATTCCGCGAGATAGCGCTGCGCACCGGCGCGTATGGGATCTTCGGCGATTACGCAGAAGGGAGCGCCCCGACGCCTGAGGACGCCGCGGAGCTGCTGCGCGCGCACCCCGACGCGAAGGCGCTGCTTATCACGCACAACGAAACATCAACGGGAGTAACCGTCCCCGTCCGCGAAATAATCGCCGCTCTTCCGAAGGAGAACCGTCCGCTGATTCTGGTCGACGGCGTAAGCTCCGCCGGGGCGATGGAATGTTTCCCCGAGGAATGGGGAATCGACGTCCTCTGTACCGCCTCCCAGAAAGGGCTCATGACGCCGCCCGGCCTCGGCTTCGTCTGGCTCTCGCAACGCGCTCTTGCTGAACTCGAAAAACGCGAGTGCCCAAGCTATTATTTCGACCTCAAACTTCATCTCAAACATATGAAAAAAGATTCATACGAAAACCCGTACACGCCGCCCGTGTCGCTCTACTACGCGCTCGACGCGGCGCTCGACATAATATTGAAAGACGGAGCGCGCGAATGGTTCGCAAAGCGCCGCCGCTGGGCGGACGGCTTCGCCTCCGGCCTCGAAGCAATGGGCTTCGAGCTTCTCGTAAAAGATCCCGCCCTTCGCTCCGCCGGGGTAACGGCCTTCAGCGCGCCGAGCGGCAAAAGCGAAGCCGTCCGCGCCGCGCTTTCGCGCATGGGGCTGACTACCGCCGGCGGACAGGGCGCGCTGAAAGGCAAAATCATCCGCTCCGCGCATTACAGCGACTGGGGCGAGGCAGAGCTTACAGAGATACTCGGCGCTTTCGATAAAGCACTTAAAGAAACGACAAAATAACGCGGCGATAACTGCCCGCAAAATCAACGGAAGATTGGACGGCTGAACGAAATGGATAAAAAATGGAAAGTCCTTGTAACAGAGAAGGTCGGAGAGGCCGGCCTCGACATATTCAGAAACGCGCCTGAGGTCGAACTGGAAGTGGCGCTCGGCCTCACCGACGAACAGATAATAGAAAAGCTCGCCGATGCGGACGCTGTGCTGACACGCAGCGGCACGACGATGGACGAGAAGAAAATAGAGGCCGGAGGCAAACTAAAGGTCATAGGCCGCGCCGGCGTCGGCGTCGACAACATCGACCTCCCGGCCGCGAGCCGCCACGGGATAATCGTCATCAACGCGCCGAGCGGAAACACGCTCGCCGCGACGGAACTGACGATGGCCAACATGCTCGCCGTAGTGCGAAAGGTTCCGCAGGCCTGCGCGTCGCTCCATGCAGGGAAATGGAACAGGAACAAATTCACCGGCCGCCAGCTCAGCGGGAAAAAGCTTCTCATCATCGGCCTCGGCAGGATAGGCAGCGAGGTTGCGAAGCGCGCCCGCGCCTTCGGCATGGAGGTAATAGCCTACGACCCGTACATTCCACACACAAAAGCCGACTCGCTCCATGTCGAGCTCATGAGCGACCTTGAGGGCGCAGTCTCTCTTGCGGACATGGTCACGATACACACGCCTCTCACGGAAGAGACTGCGAACATGATAGACGAAAGTATGCTGCGCGTATTCAAGCACGGCGCGTACCTCGTAAACTGCGCGCGCGGCGGCATCGTGGACGAGGCCGCCGTTGCTCAGGCGGTGCGCGACGAGCGCCTCGGCGGCTTTGCGACAGACGTCTACACGTCGGAACCGCTCAATCCCGGCCATCCATTCCTCGCGGAAGACATAGCCGACAGGATAGTCATAACGCCGCACATCGGCGCCAACACGGTCGAGGCTCAGTCCGAAGTCTCGCGCATAGCGGCGCAGAATATGCTCAGCGTCTTGCGCGGCGAGCCGTACAACCACGCCGTGAACCTGCCGTTCCTTGAACAGGCCCTCAACGGCGACCAGCGTATGTACCTAAGCCTCTCGCGCAAGATAGGCCTTCTCGCGGCGAAGCTCGCGCAGGTACGCGGCTCCGCACCGCATAAATGCCACGTCACGCTGCGCGGCCCGCTCTTCGACGACGAGGAAAAGCGCCTTGCTAACAAACTCCGCCCCTACACCATCGCCGTACTCAAGGGTATGCTCGAAATCAGCATCGGGACGCCTGTCAGCTATATGCTCGCGCCGCTGATTGCGAAGGACAGGGACATCTCCATCGATGAAAGCTACGGCGAGCCGCGCACCTACAAAAACACGATAGAGGTAGAGCTCGAAACCGCGAAGGGCTGCGTCTCTCTGCTGGCTACCATAACGGAAGAGGGCCGCCAGAGAATAGTCCGCGTCAACGACTACTGGGTGGACTTCGTACCGTCAGGCAAGCTGCTCATCTTCCAGAACCACGACCGCCCCGGCGTCATAGGCAAGATAGGCAGCATCCTCGGCGAGGCCGGCGTCAACATAGCGAACTTCGCCCTCGGACGCAAGGAAGGCAGCGGTCTTGCGCTCGGCGCGCTCGAAATCGACGGCGAGACAAACGACAGCCTCAACGGCGAACTCATCAAGAGCGGCGACATGGTCTGGGTCGCCACAGTGGACTTCACAAAGGCGGGTTAAGGACATGAGATTTTTCGTAATACGTCACGGCGAGACGGCCTGGAACGTCGAAGGACGCTTTCAGGGACAGCAGGACACCGCGCTGAACGAAAAGGGGCTCGCGCAGGCCGGGATGCTCGGCGAACGGCTCGCCGGACACAAATTTGAAGCGGTGCTCACGAGCCCGCTGGACCGCGCGAAGAAAACCGCCGAACTCGCATCGTCGAAATGCGAAACAGGCGAATTTTCCGAAATTCCGGCCTTTACCGAAATCAACCACGGAGACTGGGAGGGCCGTCTCTCGACCGAAGTCGCGGCCGAATGGCCGGAGCTTCTCCGCCGTTGGCATACCGCGCCGGAAACTGTGAAAATGCCCGGTGAAGGCGGCGAGAGCCTCGAAGATATAGTGTGCAGGGCAGTTCCGGCGGTTGAAGCGGCGGCAAAAAAGTACAAAGGAGACGTTCTTCTGGCCTCGCACGACGCAGTTATCAAAGTCCTGCTCTGCCACTGGCTCGACGCCCCGCTTTCGAGCTTCTTCAGGTTTCAGATACCGAACTGCAGCATCACGATCGTCGAGGTAAAGGAAAACTGCGCGCCCAGAATGAGCCTCATGGGCGACGCGGCGCATCTCGGCGGAAACTTCGAAAGCCCCGAGCAAAAGGGCTTGTAGTATAATGATTGAAAAATCTACGTCAATAGGCGAGTGATACAAAATGCTGGGAGCTCTCGTAGGCGATATAGTGGGCTCGGTCTTTGAACGCGCCCCGCATAAAAGCAAGGAATTCGACTTCATATCCGAAAAAAGCCGCTTCACGGACGATTCCGTCCTGACGCTGGCGACTGCGGACGCGATACTGCACGGCTACGGATACATGGAGGTATTCAAGTACTGGGGGCGCTGCTATCCTCACGCCGGATACGGAGAACGATTCTTCAGATGGTGTCTCTCCGACGAAAAAGAACAGGGTGAGAGCTTCGGCAACGGTTCCGCAATGCGCGTCTCCCCCGTCGCCTGGGCCTTCGACACGCTTGACGAAGTGCTGGCCGAGGCGAAGAAAAGCGCCGAACCGAGCCACAACCACCCAGAAGGAATAAAGGGAGCCTCAGCGGTCGCCGCCGCGATATTTCTCGCGCGCACGGGAAAGTCCAAAGACGAAATAAAAGAATATATAGAGAAGGAATTCGGCTACGACCTGAGCCGTACCGTCGGAAAGATAAGAAAAAGCTATAAATTTGACGCTACCTGTCAGGGCAGCGTGCCCGAGGCGCTCATAGCCTTTCTTGAGTCCGACTCCTTCGAAGACGCGCTGCGAAACGCGGTCTCGCTCGGAGGAGACTCCGACACACAGGCCTGCATCGCCGGAGCGGTAGCGGAAGCCTTCTACGGCCCCATCTCCGAAAAATGGGTCTCTCTGCTCAGCGTCCTGCTCCCGCAGGAGGCGCTCAAAGTCGCGGACGAGTTCAACAAAAAATACCTCGGCTCACGTTACAACTTCTTCGCCTGCGCCGTCGAGGGCAGCTCCGGCGAGCCATGCGAAAACGGCGCGCCTCACGGCCTGCTCAGGCTGGATCCGTCCTCCTGCCGCTGGTGGGTGCGCTCGCCAGAAACAGACGAAGAGGTCTGGGCCTTCGTAGCCGGCTCCGGCAAAAAATCCGGCCCCGTAGTCTGTTTCTGCACAGACACATCCGTCATCTTCGACTATCTTTCGTTCAAATCATTCGAAGACGCATTCATCGCGCTGAACCGCAACGGATTCGACCTCTACTTTGAAAACTACTCCGAGGGAGATATTAACGTCTACGACTACGGCCTCCGCCCCCCGCGCCGCCGATTCGAGATAGAAGAACACCCGCTCTTCTCCGCCGGAGACGAGTGGAGCTGAGGGGCAACGCGCGGCAGAATTACGGCAACGGACACAGAAAAACGGGAGCGGCCCATACGGACAGCTCCCGTTTCTTTATATACGCTTACACTTAAATAAATGCCGGTTCGAAGAACAGGTCGTTTTCCGCAAATCTTGACAGGCGGAAACGGTAGAGGTCGACAAAAGGCTTTTCGCCAAGCAGCAGCTCCTTACATACGCGGCCGCCGGAGGGGCCGAACTGGAGGCCGTGGCCGCTCCATCCGCAGTTGACCAGAAGCCCTTCCACCGGCGTCCAGTCGATTATCGCGTTATGGTCGGGCGTGTTGTCGTACGGGCCGGACCACTGGCGCACGACGCGTACGCCTTTGAGCGCCGGTATACGTTTCAGGACGCTCTTCGTAACCCCCTCAAGGAACTTCGCGCTGTTCCCAGCCTCAACCGTATGAGGCTCGTCTTGGTCGTCGCGTCCGAACATAAACGTTCCGTTCGGGCACTGCTTGAAATACGCGCCGTCGTCGAGGCAGAGCACCATCGGGCAGTCGAAAACTTCGACAGGCTCGGTGATAAGTATATTATGGCGCTCCGGGTACACCGGCAGCTCGACGCCGACCGTAGCCGCAAGCGGCGTGGACCATGGGCCTGCCGAAAGCAGAACCTTCGGCGCATGCCACTCTTCTCCGCTCTCGGTAACTACGCCCTTGATTTTCCCATTTTCGGCGAGAAGCTTCGCTACCGGAGTATAGGTCTTTATCTCAGCTCCGAGCCTGCGCGCCGCATGCCCGTACGCCATCGTCAGCGTCTGTGGATTGATATGTCCGTCATCGCCGCAGAAAGCAGCTCCGATAATTCCGTCAAGATTCAGATACGGCCAGCGCTCATGTATTTCCGCGGGCGTCAGCATCACCGACGGGATGTCGAGGCTCTGCTGGAGGCTGACGTTCTTCCTCAGCTGATCCATGCACGAATCGGAATATGCGACCCACATATAGCCCCACTGGGTGAACTCCAGCTTCATGCCCGTGTCCAGCTCTTCTTCCAGAGTCGGGAACACAGAGAGGTTGTATTTCGCCATACGAAGGTTGACTTCCGTTCCAAAATGCTGGCGGAGCCCCGCGGCAGAACGGCCGGAACCGCCGGAAGAAAGATATTCCTTTTCAAACAAAACCGTCTTTACGCCGGCCTTTGCCAGCTCATAAGCGGTAGAGGCTCCATGCACGCCTCCGCCAACAATAATCACATCGGCAGTTTTTACAGTCATAGCGCTCTACCTCCTATTCTCCCTCTTCTGCAAGTAATTTCGCTTTTATCGGCTTCACAGGCGGCCTAATGACTCCGGGGCGGACCTCGTCAACAGGCTTGCCCGTCGCCTTCGACAGCTCGCGCAGAATAATATCTCTGCATCCTCTGCCTTGGCACGGCCCCATGCCAACGCGCAATATCCTTTTCAGTTCGTCGAACTCGGTATAGCCCGCGGCGATCCACTTGCGTATTTCGTCTATCTCAATCTCTTCGCAGCGGCATATCACGTTTGCCTTCGCCATTTCAGCACACCACCTTTATCGCGCGTATCTCGTCGTATTTCTCTTTCGGTATAACCACGCTTACGACGTACGTCCTGTCTTTCGACGGCTCCGCTACTGCTATTACTTCTCCGTCGGATATTTCGCTTCCGTCTCTACCGAGGCATTTTACCGTCTGCCCCTTTTCTGGAATGGGAAGAAGCTCGTACGGAAGCTTTATCACGGCTTTGTCTTCTGCGTAGGTCAGGTCTATGACGAAGCAGGCGAGTCCAGGGCATCTCGATACGCAGATGCCGCATCCGGTGCATTTCGAGTAGTCTATCCTCGGCGTGTCGTTTATGTCTTCAAAGGGAAGAACGGCGCCGGTCGGGCAGCTCGTATAACAGGGGTTGCACGGTATGCGCTTCGGGCATTCTATTACGACGTAGCCGCCTTTTTTCTTTTCCCACTGCTCCTGCGGCGGAAGCACCGCCCCTTCGCAGTGTTCTACGAGTATCCCGCTGTTGAATAGTTTTTCCTTGTCGCAGCAGCCCATCGTCTACGCCTCCCATCCGTCTACCATTACCTGGCCTATGCCTGCGAGTATTTTTTCTCCTACTTCGCCTGCGCGGAGGTGGTCGAGCCTCGTCCAGTATTCGGAGAATTTGTCTCCCTCTACCTTAAGGCCGAGCGCTTTCGCCGCCCCGTGGCCCGCTATGCGTCCCTCTACCATTGCGGCCGAGGCTTCTTCTATACCCGAGGCGTCTCCCGCCACCCAGATGTCGGGGTTGCTTGTGCGCATGTTTTTATCCCTGTACGGCACATATCCGCAGAGCTGCGGCACATAGCGCATCCTGCATCCCGCCTGCCAGAAGAGTTCCGTCGTCGGGGTAAGCCCTACCGCCATGCAGATTATGTCGCAGTCTATTTTCTTCGGCTCGCCCGTAAGCTGGAACTTGTCGTCAAGCTCCTGTATCATCGCGCCTTCAAGCACTCTGTCGCCTATCGCTTCGGTGACCGTGTGCCTTAAGAGTATCGGAATGCCGAGCCTTCTTATCTTCGCGGCGTGCACCCAGTAGCCTCCGACTTTGGGCATCGCCTCGACTACCGCGGCGACCTCAACTCCGGCCTGCGCCAGCTGGTAACTGACTATAAGGCCTATATTGCCAGCGCCTACCATGAGGACTTTCTTTCCCGGCACGACGCCGTAGACGTTCATCAAAGTCTGTACCGCTCCTGCTCCGTATACGCCGGGGAGGTCGTTGTTCGGGAACGGGATCATGCGTTCCTGCGCCCCCGT
>DVKA01000055.1 GCA_018716365.1 Candidatus Caccocola faecipullorum | reverse complement strand
CGTTATGCCGTGCTGTCGCGCGTAGATAAGTTCTCCTATTATCGCGACTCTGATGTCGCTCGCTTCCAATTCCTCGGGAGTAAACAAACTGCGCTTTAAGTCGTCCCATGTCATCTCGCTTGTCGGGCTATAAACTTTCTCCATATTATGCGTCCTGTCATATTTTTATTATGAGGCAACCGTTGCAGATTTTGCAACAGTTGCCGTTTTGAACTTTTTTATATGTTTTTGTACAATAGCGCAACAGTCTCCACGTGCCCCGTCTGCGGGAACATATCAAACGGCGTCGCTTGCGCGAGTTTGTAGCCGCCTGCGGAGAGGCGCGCTGCGTCGCGGGCGAGGGTGGCGGGGTTGCAGGAGACGTAGACGACTCGCTCGGGGGCGATTTTCTGGATGGCGTTTATCACTTTTTCGTCGCAGCCTGTGCGCGGCGGGTCGAGGACTACTGCGTCGAAGCGACGCGAGGCCAGCTCTTCGGCTATGTCTTCGGCCTGCGCCGTGCGCGGCTCGACGTTGTCCATGCCGTTGCGCGCAAGGTTCTGTTTTATGTATTTCGCGGCGGGGAGCCAGCTTTCGACCGCGGTGACCCGAGCGGCCTGCGCGGCGAGGAAGGCGGTGAGGCTGCCTACGCCGGAGTAGAGTTCGAGCACTTCTCGCGCGCCGCCATCCGAGGCGAGGGCCGCGGCGCGGCGGTAGAGCGCGAGCGCCTGTTCTGAATTTACCTGAAAGAAGGACGAAGCCTCAAACGCGAATGAATATTCGCCGAGTTTCTCCGTTATTACCGGCTTTCCGCAGATTGTGATTGTTTCGCCGCCCCATATGAAGTTTCCGGGGTTTGCGTTGACGTTCCAGACGACACCGGAGATGTTTTTTATTCCGGCGGCGGCGCGCGATAGGAGCGCGCGCTCTTTGTCTGACGGACGGCGCGTAGCTATGACGGCGATGAGTTTTTCTCCAGTGAAGCGCGCCTGACGCATTACGATGTGGCGCACGAGGCCCGCGGGGCGTCCGCCGTTTTCGCGCGCGCCGCGGAAGCCTGCGGCCCGCAGCGCCGCCGTTATTTTTTGCAGCCCTTCGTCAATTTCGGGAAGGAGCACGGGGCAGCCGCGGTACGGCACTATTTCGTGGCTGCGCGTTTTGTAGAAGCCCGCGGCGAAGTTTTCTCCGCGCGCGGACTGTACGGGGAGCGAGGCTTTGTTTCTGTATCCCCATACGGAGGGCGACGGCACGCATTCGGCGACGGGCGGCTCCGCAAATCCGCCTATGCGGCGCAGGGCGTCCTCGACCGTGCGGCGTTTCATCGCAAGCTGTTCTTCATAGGAAATGTGCTGGAGCTGGCAGCCGCCGCAGCGCCCGAAGAGCGGACAGCGCGGCTTTACGCGCGCCGGAGAGCCGCCGCCACTGCTCAGAACTTTTGCGACGCCGTAATTTTTCTTTTTCGTCACAAGGCGCACTTCGGCGCTTTCGCCGGGGAGCGCTCCCGGCACAAAGAGGACGAATCCCTCGTCTCCGACGCGGACGACGCCCTCGCCTTCGTTGTTGAGTCCCGTTATCGTTACGTTTAATATATCTCCCTGTCTCATTGTGATACTATAACATTGAAACGGCGCGTTGCGCCATAAATTCCAAGGCTGCTGCCGATTTTGGGGGTGTCTGCCGTGCCGCTTGAGATTGTGCGGAACGATATAACGAAGATGAAGGTCGACGCCATTGTGAACGCCGCGAACAGTTCTCTGCTCGGCGGAGGCGGCGTGGACGGCTGCATACACCGCGCCGCGGGGCCGCGGCTTCTCGACGAGTGCCGCCTGCTCGGCGGCTGCCGGACTGGCGAGGCAAAGATTACAGGCGCGTATAATCTGCCCTGTAAATACGTCATCCACACGGTAGGCCCGGTATGGCGGGAGGGCCTATACGGCGAGCGCGAGAAGCTCGTATCCTGCTACCGCGCGTCGCTCGCGCTCGCAGAGGAGCGCGGCTGTGAGACGGTAGCCTTTCCGTTGATTTCGTCCGGCATCTACGGCTATCCGAAAGATCAGGCGCTGCGCGTGGCGGTCGAGACGATAAGCGCTTTCCTGCTTGAACATGATATGACGGTCTATATAGTCGTCTTCGACCGCAATTCCTATCAGATAGGCAAAAAACTGCGCAGCGATATTCAGGAATATATTGACGACCGGTACGCGGACGAGCACGCGGATTCCGAGGGAGAGAGGCTGCGGAGGTTCAACGCCGGCGCTCTGCGCGGAGCAGCGCATTTTTACGGCGCGCCGGAGCGCGTGTCGGAATGCCGCGTAATGCCGGAGCGGAAGGCGGCGCGCGCGGCGCAGAGCCTCGACGACGCCGTCGGCGAGCTCGACGAGAGTTTCTCCGAGGCGCTTCTGCGCATGATCGGCGAGCGAGGAATGACGGACGCGCAGTGTTATAAGCGCGCGAACATCGACCGGAAGCATTTTTCCAAGATACGCGGCGACAAGGCGTACCAGCCCGGCAAGCGGACTGTGTTGGCCTTCGCAGTCGCGCTGCGGCTGAGCCTGCGCGAGACTGAGGAGCTTCTGCGGAAGGCGGGCTTCGCGCTCTCTCATTCGAGCAAAGCCGATATTATCGTAGAATATTTCATTGCGCGGGGGAATTACAATATTTTCGAGATAAACGAGGCTCTCTTCGCCTTCGACCAGAATCTGCTGGGCGCGTAAACCGTCGCTGTAAAGATGTCGCCTGCGGGGCGACCACGAGGCGGCGCGGCTTCCGTAGAATAATCGCCGTAAGATAAAAATTTCTACGGAGGCTGATATTTATGAGAAAAGGTCTGACGGAACTGGTTTTCATCATCGACAGGAGCGGCTCGATGCACGGGCTGGAGGCCGACACGATAGGCGGCTTCAACTCGATGCTCGACAAGCAGAGGCGCGAGGGCGGCGAGGCTCTTATAAGCGTCGTGCTCTTCAGCGACGGCTGCGAGGTCGTCCGCGACAGGGCGGATATTTCAGCTGTGAAGGAGATGACGCTGGCGGACTACTGCGCGGGAAGCTGCACCGCGCTGCTCGACGCGATAGGCGGAGCGATACACCACATCGGCAACGTACACAAGTACGCAAGAAACGAGGACGTGCCGGAACGCACTGTCTTCGTAATCATAACCGACGGCATGGAGAACGCGAGCCGCTTTTACGATATTGATAAGGTACGCGCGATGATTGAGCGCCAGAAGAACAAATACGGCTGGGAGTTCTTTTTCCTCGGCGCGGACCTGAGCGCGATAGAGACGGCGCGCCGCTGCGGAATAGGCGCGGACCGCACGGCGTTCTACCGCAGCGACGCCCGCGGGACGAGGTTCAACTACGAGGTTATGAGCGATACGGTCTCCTGCCTGCGGCGAGGCGGCAGCGTGAAGAAGGAATGGAAGGAACGCATTGAAGGAGATGCGGCTAATAAGAGGCGGAAGTAAAATTTTAGGCGCGGATATACGAAAAAGCGGCGGGAAATTCCCGCCGCTTTTATATTTCGATGTTTTAACGGAGCGCCGTTACTTTCTGGCGGCTACCGCGTCGCACATCATCTTGTAGCCTTCGTCGAAGGCTCTTTCGTTGAGTTCCTCGGTTCCCTTCGGGACTCTCGCAAGGATGGCGTCCTTGACGGCCTGCGGCTGCACGAGGCCCTTGTCTTCGAGGACCTTCGCGGCGGTGCCGAGCGCGACCATGTTGACGACTATCTCACGTCCGAGCTTCTCGCGCGCGGTACGCACGATCGGCAGGAGGTAGATGTCGGCGTCGAGCTTCGGCGGGTCGGTGACGAAGAAGTCGTCGAGGATGACCGTAGCGCCTTTAGCCGTGTCGTGGCTGTAAGTGTCGCACGCCTTCTGCGTGAGGATTACCTGAAGGTTCGGGTGGGCCGCCTTCGGGTAGTCTATTTCGCCGCGGTCGTAGACGACTTCCGACTTGGAAGCGCCGCCGCGGGCTTCCGGCCCGTAGGCCTGGCTCTGCACCGAGTTGAGGCCTTCCGTACGGAGAGCTGCGGCCTC
>DVKA01000054.1 GCA_018716365.1 Candidatus Caccocola faecipullorum | reverse complement strand
GGCCACGTTTATGAAATACAGCATTCCGTATGGGAGTAAATTTCTTGAAGTCGACACAAGAGGGAACAAGGTTGTATTCGAGGGAAAAATGACGAATATCGCTCCGGTTGCTGACGTAAAAGAAGAGCTGCTCAAGGCGCTGAGAGCCCCCATAGCGTCGCCGTCTCTCGCCGAGCTTGCGCAAGGAAAGAAAAATATACTTTTCCTCGTTGAAGACAACACCAGAGAAACGCCGCTCGACATACTTCTTCCAATAGTCGTAGACTATCTCAACGACAACGGAATTCCCGGCGAAGCCATCAGCTTCCTCACCGCTCCAGGCACGCACCGCGTTATGACGCAGGAAGAGGTTAGAGCGAAGTTAGGAGACGAAATAGTGAGGCGCTTTAAGGTCGAGCAGCACGACGCGACGGACAGCAGTCTCATAGCGGACCTCGGAGAGCTTGACGTCGAGGGATATAAGCTTCCGGTCCGCATCAACAAACTCGCCTTGGAAGCCGACCTGCTCATCGGAGTCGGCAATATCGTCCCTCACAGCGACGCGGGTTTTTCAGGCGGAGCGAAGATCGTGCAGCCTGGAGTATGCGACTTTGTGACGACGCAAGCGACGCACAGAGCGGCGGGCTTTTGCGCCGACATTCCGCTCGGCGTGCTCGATAACAATCCCTGCAGGGCCGGCATAGACGCCGTTGGGAAAATTGCCAACCTCGCCTTCATCATCAACGTCGTTAAAAACCAGGAGGGCAAGGTCGCGGGAATATTCTGCGGCGACTACATAGAGGCGCACAGAGCAGGCTCCGAACTGGCGAGAAAATCTTTCTGCATAGAGATGGATGAGCTGGCGGACATCGTCATAGCAAGCTCATACCCCGCCGACATAGATTACTGGCAGGGCATTAAAGGGGTAACTTCCGCCTATTTTGCAGTGAAGCCCGGCGGCGTCATCATCCTCGCCTCGCCGTGCTACGAGGGTATGGCGCACAATCATCCGCTCTACGCGCAGTGGCTCGCCGCTCCGATAGAAGAAGTCAGAAAAGGCATTATGGAGGCTTCGCCTTACGATACCGATACAGACATTATATCTGCCGTCGTCGCGCTGGACGGATGCCGCGCGAGGGAACGCGCGAAAATTTATATGGTCAGCGAGGGGCTGACGCCCGAGCAAATCAGAGGCATCTGCTATACGCCGGCCAAGACGATTCAAGAAGCGCTAGACGCGGCGATCGCGGCAAAGCCAGACGCGACGATAGGGCTGCTCCCACTTGGAGGAATATCGCTGCCGGTTCTAAAGCGCAGCTGAAATCAAATTAACATCATGGATTTGACACGCCGCAAGCCAAACCGCGCCTGCGGCGATTTTACATATTTTTGACGGAATTAGGCTATAATAGCCTCCAAAAAATCCAAGGGGAGATTTTTATGGGGATTAAGACGCCGGCGGAGATTTCTCAGGCTGCGCTTGCGGCGGGGGTTGCGAAGAGCCGGCTTGCGTTTGGGACTATGGTTTTGATGGGCTTTCTTGCCGGGGCTTATATCGGGATGGGCGGGTATTTCATGCTCGTCGTCACGCAGGACGCGGCGCAGTTCGCCGGCGTCGGCATTTCGAAGATGCTCGGCGGGGTCGTCTTCTCGCTCGGTCTTTTCCTCGTGCTTACCGCCGGCGCGGAGCTTGTAACGGGCAACTGTCTTATGCCCATCGCCTGCCTTTCTAAAAAGATCTCCTTCGCTTCGATGATGCGCAACATCTGCGCCGTCTATTTTGCAAATTTCGCGGGCGCTCTGTTTTTCGCAGCGCTCATATTCGCAAGCGGCCTTATCTCTGAAAAGTGCGGGGCCGCTGCGCTTTCTCTCGCGGCGATGAAGTCGTCGCTTCCCGCCGGACAGATGCTCATCCGCGGCGTGCTCTGCAACTGGTTCGTCTGCCTCGCCGTGTGGATAGCCTTCGGCGCGCAGGATACTGCCGGTAAGTTCGTCGCGGCGCTGCTTCCGATCTCCGCTTTCGTCGCTATGGGGTTCGAGCACTGCGTCGCAAATATGTTTTTCATCCCGCTGGGCATGATGCTGAACGGCGGAGCTTTCCCCGCGCTCACCGCCGCGGCGTTCGCGAAGAATCTATTCTTTGTGTCGATAGGCAACGCCATCGGCGGGGCGGTTTTCGTCGCGCTCTTCTATTTCCTGATTTTCCGCAGGGAGCTTCTGAAAGCCTAGTTTTTGCATTTCTAAAAAATCTCGCCCTTCCCGCCCGTTCATGGGCGGGATTTTTTTAGCGTTTCGCATCGCGGAAATTATTGAGATTGACGGCTGTTGGTGGTATTTTATCAGGATAAAATATCGATGACCCGCAAGCAGTTTTATAGGCAGGGAGGTGGGAAGGATGGGCTGTTTCAATATTTTCGCGGCGGCGTCGCAAAGCCGCGACGAGCAGCTGAAACGGATGACCGAGGCTCCTGTCGGGCCTCTTATAATTTCTCTTGCGATACCGACGATATTGAGTATGCTGACGACGGCGCTTTACAACACCGCGGATACCTATTTTGTTTCTCAGCTCGGGACCAGCGCGAGCGGCGCGGTCGGCGTCGTCTTCTGCCTCATGGCGATTTTTCAGGCTACCGGCTTCACGCTCGGCATGGGAGCGGGCAGCGTCATCTCGCGCAGGCTCGGGGGCGGCGACGCATCGTCTGCGAGCGTTTACGGCTCCGCGTCGTTCTTCAGCGCGCTGACGCTGGGGAGCTGCATATGCGTCTTCGGGCTTATTTTCATCGATCCGCTCATGCGTCTGCTCGGCTCCACTCCGACGATACTTCCTTACGCGCGCGCATACGCGCGGTGGATTCTGCTCGGCGCGCCGGTGATGTGCTGCTGTTTCGTGATGAATAATATTCTGCGCGCCGAGGGGCACTCGGCTTTCGCGATGTGCGGCCTCGTGACCGGCGGGCTGCTGAATATCGTGCTCGACCCTATTTTTATTTTCACATTCGGCCTCGGGATTTCAGGCGCGGCTGCTGCTACTCTGCTGAGCCAGTGCGTGAGCTTCTCAATCCTGTTTTCTTTCTTTCTGCGCGGTAAGAGCATGGTCGGCATAAGTATCAGGAACCTGCCGCGCCGCGCGGCGACTTATTTTGAAATCGTGCGCCTCGGATGCCCGTCGCTCTCGCGGCAGGGGCTCGCGAGCATATCAACCGCTGCGCTTAACGCAAGCGCAGGGACTTACGGCGACGTGGCGGTCGCGGCTATGTCCATTGTCGGCAGGATATTCATGTTTATCCTCTCCGTGATGATCGGCCTTGGTCAGGGCTTCACGCCGGTCGTCGGCTTCAACTACGGCTCGCGCCGCTATGCGCGCGTGCGGGAGGCTTTCTGGTTCACCGTCAAGGCCGGCATGGCGATGATGACGGCGCTGACTCTCGCCGGGTGGATTTTTGCGCCTGAGATTATCGCGCTCTTCCGCGCCGACGACGCGGAGGTCATAGCGATAGGGACGCGCGCGATGCGTTTCCAGTGCGCGGCGCTGCTGCTTCAGCCGCTTTTCGTCGCGACGAATATGATGCACCAGGCATCGGGGTTCGCGTGGCGCGCGACCTTCCTCGCCTGCACGCGACAGGGAATTTACTTCCTCCCGCTCATAATCGTACTGCCGCGTATGTTCGGCATGACCGGCGTTGAAATTACGCAGACAGTCTCGGACGTTTTCAGTTTCGCGACGAGCCTGCCGTTCTTATATTATTTTCTGCAAAGACTGAAAGACCAGGAAAGATTCGTGAGGTAAGGTTTTATGGCTGATTTTAAGAAATTTTTCTCCGGCGTCTTCTCGACAGGCGCTCAGTCGCTGACGGAGGGTAATATTCCGCTGCTGCTGACGCGTTTCGCAATCCCATATATGGCGGCGAACCTGCTTCAGGCGCTCTACGGCGCGGCGGATATGATAATCGTCGGACAGTTCACGGACGCGGCGGGCCTCTCGGCCGTCTCTATCGGAAGCCAGTTCATCTTTATGATCAACAGCATCGTTATCGGCCTTTCGCTTGGCGGCACTATTATGATAGGGCGCTTTTTCGGCGCTGGACAGACCGGCGAGATACGCGAGACTATCGGCACGATGCTGACGCTCTTCACCATCATGAGCGTCGTCATCACAGTCGGGCTGCTGCTGTTCATCGACCCGATAGTATGGTTGCTCGGCACGCCGGAAGAGTCGTTCGAGCCGACGCGCGGCTACATCTTCATCAACGTCGCGGGACTGGCGACGATGTTCGCATACAACGCGCTCGCTGCAGTTTTCCGCGGATTCGGCGACTCGACGTCGCCGCTGATGTTCGTCGCGGTCGCCTGCGTGCTGAACATCGTCGGCGACCTCGCGCTCGTAGGCATCTTCGGAATGGGCGCGAACGGTGCGGCGATAGCTACGGTATTCTCGCAGGGATTTTCCGCCTACCTCGCCGTGATTTACGCGCGGCGCGCCGATTACCACTTCGACTTCAGGCTGTCGAGCATGAGGATAAAATGGGACAAGCTCGTCAACCTTCTGCGCATCGGCCTGCCGATGGCGGTGCAGTTCTCGCTGACGAGCATTTCGTTCATCTTCATACTCGCAACGGTGAGCAAGATGGGCGGCGTCGCAGCCGCCGCCGCGATAGGAATCACGGGAAAGCTCAACGGTTTTACGATGCTGCCGCCGCACTCGTTCGCCGCCGCCATTTCTGCGATGGTCGCGCAGAACATCGGCGCGGGCAAACCGAAGCGCGCGCTCTCTACGCTGTTCTCGGGCCTCGCTATTTCGCTCGCCTTCGGCGTCGTCACCTTCGCGGTGCTCTTTTTCTTCCCCGAGGGCGTGATACGGATATTCACGCCGGACCGCGAGCTCATCGACGCGACGGCGCTCTATCTTAAATCGTTCAGCATCGACTGCGTGCTCGTCTGCCTGGTATTCTGCCTCAACGGGTTCTTCAACGGCTGCGGGCATACGACATTCACGATGATGAACAACATCTTCTGCGCCTTCGCGGTGCGCGTGCCTGCGACGTGGGTTCTCAGCGGAATCGCCGGCGCGAGCCTCTTCACCGTAGGCTTCGCCGCGCCGCTCGCCTCGCTGCTGACGATAGTGATAAGCCTCTGGTTCCTCAAGAGCGGGAAATGGAAGACGCCGAGGTAGGAAGAGCAAAACATATCTTATAATTGCGCACGCAAAGCGCGGCGTCGTATAATTACGGGCGACGGGCTTCTCAGGCGAATGGGGGCTTGAAAAGGCGAAGGTCTTTCCCTTAGGGGAGGTGAGCCGATTGCGAAAACGCAGGAAGCGATCTTCTCGGGTTATAAAGAAAGGACGAGACCACGCCCGCCAAGCTATGGATCTCGTCCCTCTTGCGAATTTACTTCTCAAAATCCTTGAGCTGCTGCTCAAGATTATGAAAGTAATCTAGCTATAACCTGTGAAGATTATAGCACCGCCGTATCTCTACCGTCAAAGAGATACGGTTTCATTTTGCACATTATAACCGCTGCTATCATATGTTAGATGCGCTTTCCGCAAATAGACGCTGTTAGCGCGTTTTACAGCTCTTATCCCCGCAAATCCGCGTTCCAGTCGACTATGCGGCCCGTCCTCGGGTCTATCTCGAATTCGTACTTTATGCCTTCGTGGAAAAGCTCGCCCTCATAGCGCGCGTCATGTCCGCCGCCCTCGCGGTGCATACGGATGTCCCTGAAATGCGAGCCGGGGACTTTTTTCTGGACGACGCGCTTAGCTTCGTCGAGGCTGACGGGGCTGCCGCCGAGCGTGCGGATCCAGTCGTCGTCCACCTCGTAGTCCGCGCCGATGATGCGCCCGCTTTCGCGCGCGACCTCAAACTCGTAGTCGCCGTAGCGCGTCTCGAACTCGACCTTGAAAATGGCGATGCCGTTCTCGCGGTCGCGCTTGATTTCGACGTTGTAGGCGTCCTTCTCCGGCACTCCGGCGTTCTTCAGCGCGATGGCGAAAGCCTGCTCGCGTTCGATCTCCGCGCACTGCGCCGCAGTAGCCCCGACGCCGAGCACAAGGGCGAGACAGAGAGCGGCGCAGGCGGCAGACATTCTTACTTTCACAATACATTCCTCCCTGATGGAATTGTTGTTTATATATGATACCAGATTACAGGTCGAGCTTCATCTCTCCGGGCTTGATGAAATTCATCCGCCGCATAGCCTCGGCTATGGCGAGCGTCGTCACGGCGGGCAGGATGAAATGCATCAACGCAATCTGCATCAGCACGGAGGGCGAGCCGCCCATCGCCTCGATTGCGCCGAACTGGCCGACGAGGCCGCTCGTCCCCATTCCCGCGCCGGAGGGGACGTTCGTCATCTTGAAGACTACCGTCGAAATCGGCCCGAGAATGAAGCTCGCGAGCGTCGGCGGAACCCAAATCATCGGATGGCGCACGATGTTCGGCATCTGGAGCATCGAGGTGCCGAGCCCCTGCGACAGCAGCCCCGCGACGCCGTTCTCGCGGAAAGACATGACCGCGAAGCCGACCATCTGCGTCGAGCAGCCGACAGCCGCGGCCCCGGCCGCGATGCCGGAGAGGTTAAGCGCCACCGCGATGGCCGCGCTCGATATTGGGAGCGTCAGGATCATGCCCATTATCGCGGAGACCAGCGCGCCCATCGGCCCCGGCTGGAGCTCCGTCGCGCGCATTATTATCAGGCCCAGCCACGTCATCATCGCGCTCACGGGCGGGCCTATGAGCTTCCCCGCCGCCATGCCGGCGATGACGGTCAGCGCGGGCGTAGCGATTATATCCACCGGCGTCTCCTTCGATACCGCCTTGCCGACTTCAGCGCCGGCTATCGCCGAGACGAAAGCGCCGACCGGCCCGCCCCATGCGTTGCCGGCGAAGCCCGCCGCGGCGCACGAGAAGACGACCATAGGCGGAGCCTTGAGCGCCTGAGCGACGGCGACCGCGATGGCCGGGCCGACCATCTGCCCGGCGAGGCCGCCGAACTCGACGAGTATTGGAATTCCGCACTTCGAGCCGATCGTCTTGAGTATCAGCCCCGTGATGAGCGACGCGAAGAGCCCGACGCCCATAGCGCCGAGCGCGTCCACGAAGTAGCGTGAGAAAGAAAAACGGATGTCCTTGCGCGCGAGAAAAGCAGAAAGAGGATTCGACGACATTTATACAGCCTCCGTTGCGAAGGGATTTCGCGTGCAATTCTATAAAGAAGGAACGGGAATGTCAAACCGCAGTTACCCGGCTACCCCCACAACATATACGCGCGGCGGTTCGGAACGCCGTTTCGCTGCCTGACACAAAACGGGCCGCGCGCTGCGTGCGTGCGGCCCTGCGGGATTTTCTGTTTGCGTTATTTCGGGAACTTTCTGCGTCCGCTTCCCTCGCCGTCGCGGCTTCTGCGCGGGCGGAAGCTTTCGCGGCCTTCGCGCGGCTCGCGGGCTTCGCGGTTTTCGCGGCGCGGCGCGCGGTCGCCGGTTCTTCTCGGGCGTTCGCCGTCGCCCTTGATTTCGCGCATCGCGGCTATCGGCAGGCCCTCTTTCTCAAGGCGTTCGCGGCGCGCTTCTATGTACGACGCTCCGCGCGGCGATATTTCGACGACGGCGCTCGTGTCGCGCAGGCGGATGTTGCCGACGTCCTCGCGTCCGAGCCCAGCGCCGCGGCATATCGCGCCGAGCAGCGGGCCGACTTCCCAGCCGTCGTTGCGTCCCGCGGCGAACTGTACGGAGAGGCCGCCGGTCATTTCGGGCCGCTTGAAGCGTTCTTTGCGCGCCGCGTCTTTGCCGTTTCCGCGCGATGCCGCGTCGCGGCGTCCCTTTTCGCGGTCCATCTCGAACTGTACGTCCTCGCGTATCGAGTAGCCGCTCGGCTGGTCTCCGTATGCCTTCGCAAGAAGCCCGGAGACGAGCACCGGCGCTTCCTCGCGCGACAATAGTTCGCGCGCCCATTCCTCGAATTCGTCGGATTCAAGCGCGTGCTCGATGATGTTGTTTTCAAAGCGGATGCGCGACTGCCCCTCTATCTCCGCCGCGTCCGGGGCCGGTATCCATTCGAGCGTCAGCTTCGAATGCGACTGGTGCAGCATGAATTTGAACTGACGCGCTTCGCGCGCGGTGAGCAGTATCAGGTTGCTGCCCTCGTGGCCAGCGCGGCCCGTGCGTCCGCTGCGGTGGACGAAGGCTTCGAGGTTCTGCGGCAGGCCGTACTGTATAACGTGGCTGACGGCGTCGATGTCGAGGCCGCGGGCCGCGACGTCGGTCGCCACGAGTATGGAGACGCGGCCGCCGCGCAGCGCCGAGAGCGCGTTGTTGCGCTCGCGCTGGCTCATGTCGCCGTGTATCGCCGTCGCGCGGAAACCTATGTCGCAGAGGCGGTCCGCTATATCCTGCGTCTCGGCGCGCGTTCCGCAGAAGAGCAGCGATTTGCTCGGGTTCTCCCATATCAGGACGTTGACGAGCCCTTCAAAGCGCTTGCGCGACGGGATGATATAGGCCTTCTGCGTTATGTCGCTGTGCGAGGCGACGTCGGAGACGAGCGAGATTTTTTTCGGCGCGTCGAGGTAGAGCTTCGTCAGCGAGAGCACCTCGGGCGGCATCGTCGCGGAGAAGAGCCACGTGCGCTCGACGTGGTCCATCGCCTGAAGAATGGCCTCCATCTCGTCGTGGAAGCCCATGTCGAGCATGTGGTCGCCTTCGTCAAGTACCACGCTCGTGATGTCTTCGGTCTTGAGCGTGCCGCGACGCAGGTGGTCGAGGATTCGCCCAGGCGTGCCGACGACGACGGAAGCGCCGTCGCGCAGCGAACGTATCTGCCGCTCCATGTCGAGGCCGCCGACGAGCGTCGCAACGCGGACGCCCATGTCCGCGCCGAGCCAGGCGAATTCGCGCGCCGTCTGCTGCGCGAGCTCGCGCGTCGGAGAAAGCACGATTATGCGCGGCGTGCGGGCCCCAGCCTCCATCTCGTTGAGCAGCGGCAGAGCGAAGGCGAGCGTCTTGCCGCTGCCGGTGCGCGCCTGCACTATGAGGTCGTCGCCGGCGAGGCTCTCGTCGCGCAGGACGGCGGTCTGCACCGGCATCGGGTGCTCGAAGCCCTTGCGCTCTATCGCGCGCAGCAGCTCAGGCCTCAAATTGAAATCTGTGAATCTTTCCTGAAATTCCTGCATTAAAAAATTTTACCTCCTGAATATACGGACACGGCGGAACGTGCGGCGCGCATGGCTGCGCTCCGGCGCGGACTGCCCCACTGTCCCCTATGCATCCGGCACAAACATTCCCGTGCCGCGAAAATCTATCAAATCGATGAGAAGAAACGAGAAATTTCGTTCGCAGGCGATACGCGGTATAAAGAACCTTCATGCGATGCGCGGCCTTTTTATCGGGCCGCCCGTCCAAAGACGGCTAAACTTCATTATATGTTCGCCTGCGTTCCTCTGTCAACACGCGCGGCCCTTGCGCTTTCGCGCCGCAGCGCTATCATTGATACGGAATACCAAACGAAGGGAGAACGAAAAAATGGATTTTCTTAAACTTGCGAAAGAACGTTACTCTGTAAGAAAGTTTTCCGACAAGAAGGTCGAGCGCGAAAAGCTCGACGCGATACTCGAAGCAGGACGCTGCGCGCCGACCGCGGTGAACTACCAGCCGCAGCGCGTGCTCGTGCTCGAAAGCCCAGAGGCTCTCGAAAAGCTCAAGGGCTGCACGCCCTACCACTTCCACGCGCCGCTCGCGCTGGTCGTCTGCTACGACCGCGAGGCGAGCTGGAAGCGCTCGTTCGACAACTGCGACATGGGGGACGTAGACGCCTCCATCGTCACGACGCAGATGATGCTTGAAGCCGCGGAGCTCGGCCTCGGCACTACGTGGGTCGGGTATTTCGACCCCGCCGCCCTGCGCGAGACCTACGAACTGCCCGACTACCTCGTTCCCGTCGCCATACTGCCGGTCGGCTACCCCGCCGGCGACGCGGCTCCGTCGCCCTTCCACGAGAAACGGCTCGCGCGCGAAGAGACGGTATTCTTCGACAGCTTCGACGGCGTAAAGCCCGGCAACCGCGAGGCGGCCGCCCACTAACGCGATGAAGGTAATCATATTCGACGGCGGCCCGCGCAAGGGCTGGAACACGGCGCAGATGTGCGAAAGCTTCGCGGCGGGCGCGGCGGAGGCTGGAGCGGAGGTCGAAACGGTACGGCTTTACGACCTCGACTTAAAGGGATGCCGCAGCTGCTTCGCCTGCAAGGTCAAGGGCGGGGCGTCATACGGCAGATGCGCGCAGCGCGACGGCGCATCGGAGCTGCTCGGCCGCGCGGCGCAGGCGGACGGCCTCGTCTTCGCCTCGCCGGTCTATTTCTGGACGGTCACGCCGCAGCTCCACGCGTTTATAGAACGGCTGCTCTTTCCGTTCGTCAGCTACGGCGCGGGATACCCGACGCTCGCGCCGAAACGCGCGGAGACGGCGATGATTTACACGATGAACGTCAAAGAGCCGAAATTTCACGAAACATACGTAAACGACGGAAAAGGGCCGCTCGGCGCGTTCGAGAGCTTCATCGGCCGCGTATTCACGAAGCCGGAGCGCGTATGCGCGTTCAATACATATCAGTTCAGCGACTACGCGAAATACGACGCGGACGGCTGGGACGAGGCGGAAAAGAAAAAATGGCGGGACGAAGAATTTCCGAAGGAGCTGGCGGCCGCGCGCGAGGCGGGGCGGCGCATAGCGGAAAAGATAAAGGCGAAGGGCTAGCCGCGCGCGCGGAGGCCGCGCCGTTTTTCGAGCGCGTCTACGAAATCGTGCGCGCGATACCGCGCGGGCGCGTCGTCAGCTACGGGCAGATTGCCTATATGCTCGGCGCTCCGCGCGCGGCGCGCCAGGTCGGCTGGGCGATGCGCCGCTGCCCCGACGATCTGCCGTGGCAGCGCGTCGTGATGAGCGACGGCTCGATAGCGGGCGGCGGCTACTCGGAGCTGCGCCGCGCAAAGCTTATAGCCGAGGGCGTGCCGTTCACCGACGACGGGCGCGTCGACATGCGCGCCTGCCGCTGGAACGGACGCGCCGCGGCGCGCGCGGATTCCTGCGATTGACAGCGCGACGGTAGTTTTATAAAAATTCCTGCTTGATAACAGAACTCCGCAGAATTATAATGCGCGCCATAAACGGGACGGCAGCCACAACGCCCTCCCGTTTTCAATTTTTCTGCAGGAAGATGATGCACTCATGGAAAGACATATAACCACACTGAGGGGCGAGGCGGCTCTCGCCGCGGCGGTCTTCGTCAACAGCTTCGGCGTCGTGCTGATGCTATACTCCGGCGCGGGAATCTCCGCGATTTCGAGCGTGCCCTACGCCTTTTCGGAGAGTTTCCCCGCGCTGTCGCTCGGCATGTGGACCTTCGCCTTCCAGTCGCTGCTCGTCGCAAGCCTGATGTTTCTGCGCGGGCGCTTCGTCGCGGAATATATCTTCAGCTTCGCCGTCGGCTTCGCTTTCGGCGCGGCGATGGATTTTCACGAAAGCTGGATTGCGTTGCTGCCCGGCGGGCTCGTCTGGCGCGTGCTCTACTTCTTCGTCAGCTGGCTCATCATCTGCTTCGGCATCGCGCTCTCGAACCGCTGTAAAATGCCGATAATCCCCACGGACCTCTTCCCGCGCGAGCTGTCCGCGATTAGCGGCCTGTCGTACCCGAAGATAAAAATTTCGTTCGACGTGATATGTCTCGCTGTGACGGCGGCGCTGACCTTCTGCTTCCTCGGCGAGGTGCGCGGCCTCGGCGTCGGGACTGTCGCCGCGGCTTTCACTATGGGCAAGGGCGTCGGCGTCATCGGCGAGTGGATGGACGGGCGAGTGCGTTTCGTCTCCGTGCTCAGCGGACGCGGCGCGGCGCGCGCGGCGAGATAAAAATTTTTGCATCGCCGCCATAAATGCGCAAAGTTCACCGCTTTTATAAGGTCTTTGCGATTTTTCGCTTGTTATATAAAGTCTTGAATCCAAGTTATATTTCAAAAAAATAATTTATCCGACATTTGACAGCCGGAACGCCGGATGATAACATGTCGCCATCTTGCGGGAACGGAGGAAGCGTTATGTTAAGAAGCATCACCAACAATAACATAATAATTATAATTATTAACGCGGCTCCTTCTCGTAGGAACGGCGTTTAGCGCCGTTTGAGCAGACGAGTAAGGGGCCTTTTCGATAAGAAAAGGCCCCTTTTTTAATGCAAAAAATTTTAAGACGGCTTTATGCAAGGAGGAACCACTGATGAACAAGACACTTGAAGTAAGATGGCACGGACGCGGCGGACAGGGAGCGAAGAGCGCTTCCGCTATACTCGCCGAGGTTCTTTTCGAGGAAGGCAAGCACGTTCAGGCTTTCCCGGAATACGGCGCTGAGCGCCAGGGCGCGCCGATCCGCGCCTACAACAGAGTCTCGGATTCCCCGATACGCCGCCGCTGCGGAGTGCAGAACCCCAATATAGTCGTCGTCGTAGACCCGACGATGGTCGAGAGCGCCAACCCGACCGAAGGCTCGACCGAAGACGCCGTATATCTCGTGAACAGCGCGGAGAACGCGAAGGAACTCCGCCGCCGCCTCGGCGTTTCGTCGAAGGCGAAAGTCCTCGTCGTCGACGCGACGAAGATCACGCTCGAAGAGCTCGGACAGAACCGCCCGAACGCCCCGCTGCTCGGCGCTCTCTCGCACGTCTTCACCGACGTTCCCGTCGAGTCCTTCGTCAACCACTTCACGAGCAAGATGACGAAGCTTCCGCAGCCCGTCCTTGAAGCCAACCGCCGCGCGATACTGCGCGGACGCAGCGAGGCGGTCTTCGCATGAGTAAACCGCAATGCTGGCAGGAGGTGCCGATGGCTACGATAGCCTTCGGAGCCTCCGCCCTGAAAGTACAGACGGGGCTCTGGCGTTCGATGCGCCCCGTCATCGACGCGAAGAAATGCGTCTCGTGCCTCCGCTGCTGGCTGCAGTGCCCCGACGACTCGATAGAGCTCGACGCGGATAACAAAGTAACGGGAATCAATCTTTTCTTCTGCAAGGGCTGCGCACTCTGCGAGCGCCTCTGCCCCACCAAAGCGATAACGATGCATTCTGAATCCTCGTTCGCCGACGGCGACGCAGTTTCGGGAGAACACCCCGGGGAGGTCGGCGCGCATGTCAAATAAGAAAAAAGTCATGACCTCGGGCAACCTCGCCTTCGCGGAAGCGATGCGCCAGATCAATCCCGACGTCGTCGCTGCATACCCCATCACGCCCTCCACGGAGATACCGATGCGCTTCGCCGACTTTGTCGCAAACGGAAAGGTCGACTCTGAATACGTCGCGGTCGAAAGCGAACACTCCGCAATCTCGGCCTGCGTCGGCGCGTCGATTTCCGGCGCGCGCGTCATGACGGCCTCGTCGGCGAACGGCGTCGCGCTGATGCATGAAATCTTCCCGATAGCGGCCTCGTTCCGCGCGCCGATAGTATTCGGCCTCGTCAACCGCTCGCTCGGCGCGCCGGTAAATATACACTGCGACCACTCCGACAGTATGCCGGAGCGCGATTCCGGCTGGGTGCAGATATACTGCGAAGACGCGCAGGAAGTCTACGATTCCGTGCTGCTCGCAGTGCGCCTCGCCGAGGACGCGCGCGTGCTGACGCCCGTATTCGTCTGCCAGGACGGATTCATCACGAGTCACTGCTACGAGCCGGTCGAGCTGCTCGACGACGAGACGGTGCGCGGCTTCGTCGGCGAGCGCAAAGCGGCCTATCCGCTGCTCAACGTCGACAATCCCGTATCCTACGGCTCGTTCACAATGTCCGAATATTATTTCGAGATAAAGCGCAACCAGATGGAGGGCATGAACCACGTCCTCCCCGTCTATGAAGAGGTCGCGGCGGAGCTTGCGAAAGAGACTGGACGTTACTACGCTCCGGTCGAAGATTACCGCGCGGACGACGCGGATTATCTCATCGTCATAATGTCCTCGGCGGCTGGCGTCGTCAAGGACGTAGTAGACGAGCTGCGCGACGAGGGCGTGAAAGCCGGAATGCTGCGCGTGCGCTTCTTCCGCCCATTCCCCGCCGAAGAGCTGGCGCGCCTTGCGCGCGGTAAAAAGGGTGTCGCGGTGCTCGACCGCAGCGCGAGCATAGGCGGCACGGCCCCGCTCGCCGCGGAAATCAAGAGCGCGCTCTACAACCTCGAACAGCGCGTCCCAGTGCAGGAATACATCTTCGGCCTCGGCGGACGCGATTTCTTCGCATCCGACGCGCGCGCCGTATTCGAACGCATGATGAAGAACGACTACCGCGCAGGCGCGCGCTTCATAGGACTTCTCGAAAGGGGCGGCGAAGATGTGCGCGATTAACATAAAAGAACTTACAAAAAAGCAGAACCCGCTCACGCAGGGACACCGTATGTGCCCCGGCTGCGGAGCGCCGACAGCAATACGTCAGGCGCTGATGGGCGTCGATTATCCAGTCGTCGTAGTCGCCGCGACCGGCTGCATGGAAGTCTCGACGACGGTCTATCCATACAGCGCGTGGCGCATGCCATACATGCACATCGCCTTTGAAAACGCAGGCGCCGGCATCTCAGGCATAGAGGCCGCTTATAAAGTCCTGCGCCGCAAAGGCAAAGTGGACAAAGATATAAAATTCGTAGCCTTCGGCGGAGACGGCGGCACCTACGACATCGGCCTCCAGTCGCTATCGGGCGCCTTGGAACGCGGACACGACTTCACATACATCTGCTACAACAACCAAGGCTACATGAACACCGGCGCGCAGCGTTCGAGCGCGACGCCGCAGAACGCGAACGCGACGACCTCCCCGGCCGGCAAAATGGCCCCCGGAAAACTCCAGCGCGCGAAGGACCTTACGGAAATCGTCGCCGCGCACGAAATTCCCTACGTCGCGCAGACGACGCTGCACAATCCTATGGACCTTATCGCAAAGGTCAAGCGCGCCGTCGAAACTCCCGGCCCCGCCTTCGTCAACGTGCTGGTGCCCTGCCCGCTCTTCTGGAGGATAGACCCGTCGCGCCAAGTCGAAATATGCCAGATGGCGGCGGACAGCAAATTCTGGCCCGTCTACGAAGTTGTGAACGGCGAGTATAAATTATCCTACGAGCCGAAGAAACAGGTCTCGATAGAAGACTTCCTGCGCGCGCAGGGACGCTACGCGCATCTCTTCAAAAAAGGCGCGGAGCGGCTTGACCTCGTCGAGGAGGCGCAGCGCGACGCAGACGCAAGCTGGGCGAAGCTGCTCAAAAAGTGCGGCAAAGCCTAAAATTTACGAAAACAAAGCCGAACGCCGGAGCGAAGAAATTTCCACGCTCCGGCGTTTTTCTTTGCGCTCGGCTCGCGTATAATCTTTCGTGCGCCGTCGGGCGCGATATATAAAAAGGAGAGAAACAGATGACGAACATAGAACGCCGCGACGCGGGACTGCCGTACATAGACGATGAAAACGTGATGAAACAATACCGCCGCTGCCGCGCGCTGCTCGACAAGCTCAACAGCGCGCCCTTCGACGCCCTCGAACTGCACAGGGCGCTGGCGGCGCAGCTTCTCGGAAAGTCAGAGAACGCGACGATAAACCCGCCCTTCTACTGCGACTACGGATTCAACATACACGCTGGGAAAAACCTCTACGTCAACTACAACTGCACGATACTCGACGTCTGCCGCGTCACGATAGGCGACGGCTGTCTCATGGCTCCAAACGCCGCAATCTACACCGCGGGCCATCCGCTGCACCCCGCCGCGCGCGCCGCGGGCTGGGAGTACGGCGCGCCGGTCACGATAGGAAACCACGTCTGGATAGGCGGCGGCGCGATGATACTGCCCGGCGTCACAGTCGGCGACTGCTGCGTGATAGCCGCGGGCAGCGTCGTCGCGCGCGACCTTCCCGCCTGGTCGCTCGCCGCGGGCAACCCGTGCCGCGTGATAAGGAAAATCACCGAGGACGATCTCGCCTTCTATTTTAAGGACAGGCGGTTTTCGGACGAAGAGCTCGAAGAGATAGCGCGCGCACGCGCCGCCTCCGGCCTGTAAAACATTTCGCGCGGACGGTTCTTCTCGCGCCGTTTTTGTTTTATACTATTAACAGGCAAAAGCAATAACCTTTCGGAGGTGTTTTTCATGCAGGAAAAAGTTTGGGCCGTAGTATGTCAGGAC
>DVKA01000053.1 GCA_018716365.1 Candidatus Caccocola faecipullorum | reverse complement strand
AACGACAAATAGCAGCAAACATGGAATCACGGGACAAGCCTGTACCTGTATTTTGACGGTAGGGGCCTGTCCCTTTTTTTGTTTTTTATCCGCCGCCGCGCGCGGCCTGAACTCTGGGAGGAATCATCTTGGAAGAAAGCTTATTGTGGCAGATAGTCTTGCAGGTAGTGCTCATCATCTCGAACGCGATTTTCGCGTGCGCGGAGATAGCGGTCATCTCGGTCAACGGCGCAAAGCTCGAACAGCTCTCGGCGAACGGAGACAAGCGCGCGGGACGGCTCAAGAGGCTCACGGACAACCCCGCGACCTTCCTCGCGACGATACAGGTCGCGATAACGCTGTCGGGCTTCCTCGCGAGCGCCTTCGCGGCCGACAACTTTGCAAGCCGCCTCGTCTCGGTCTTCGTCGCGCTCGGCGTGCCGCTCCCTGAGAAGACGCTCGGCACCATCTCGGTCGTCATAATCACGCTCATACTTTCTTACATTACGCTCATATTCGGCGAACTCGTGCCTAAGCGCGTCGCGATGAAGAAGGCCGAGCAGCTCGCTCTCGGCATGTCCGCGATGATTACGTTTATAGCCAAGCTCTGCGCTCCTCTCGTCTGGCTGCTCACGGCCTCGACCAACGGCGTTCTGCGCCTCATAGGCATCGACCCGAGGGCCGACGACGAAGAGGTCGGCGAGGAGGACATCCGCCTCATGGTAGACGCAGGCAGCCGCAACGGCACGATAGACGAAGAGGACAAAGAGATGATTCAGAACATCTTCGAGTTCGACGACCTGCCGGTCGGCGAGTTCGCGACGCACCGCCGCGACGTGGCGATGCTCTGGATGGAGGACAGCGCCGAAGCGTGGAAGAAGACGATCAACGAAACGCGCTTCTCGAACTATCCGATATGCGACGAGAGCGTAGACAATGTCATCGGCGTGCTGAAGGCGAAGGAATATTTCCGCCTGCGCGACAAAACGCGCGAGAATGTGATGAAGAACGCCGTCGTGCAGCCCTGCTTCGTCCCAGAGGGCGTGCGCGCCGACGTTCTCTTCAAGCGCATGAAGCAGACGCGCGACCACTTCGCGATAGTGCTCGACGAACAGGGCGGCATGGCGGGCATCGTGACGATGAACGACCTGCTCGAACAGCTCGTCGGCGACCTCGACGACGAGAACGCGCAGCCGCAGGAGACGCCGGAAATCGAAAAAATTGACGACAACAAATGGGAAATCAAAGGAAGCGCGCCGCTTGAAGAGGCTGCGGAAGAGCTGGGCGTAACGCTGCCGGTAGACGAATACGACACATTCGGCGGCTTCGTCTTCGCAAACTACGGCTCCGTCCCCGACGACGGCACGACCTTTGAGATTGTGGCCGAAGGACTCGACATCAAAGTTACCGACATCATCGACCACAGGATAGAAAAGGCGACGGTCTCCGTGATAAAAGAAAAGGAAAAAGACGAAGATGTAAACGGCGAGCCTTGCTAAGAGCGCCGCTGCCGCATAGATAAAAACTCACGCCGCCCCGCAGACGTGCCGGAGCGGCGTTTTTTATACCCGCCGCAGCCGCGCGCCGTTGACTTTGAGTCCGCTCTATGCGCTAACATCATAGTTGGGGTGAGGCGCGTGTTCAGAGCGGCGTTGACAAACGCGGCCGCGTGCGTTATTTTTGGTTCGCGTTCTCAAAATATTTCCAGCCACGAAGGCTGGGAATGGACGGGGACTCCGTCCGGCGCATGAGGAACGCGGAATTTTTTCAAGAAAACGAATGGATCACGAAGGTCTCTGATTTTCTCACGAAGAGGTCTTCGTGATTTTTTTGCCTGAACGTTTTGGAATCGACAGAAAGGCGGTAAATATGGACGACGGGAAAAGTTTTTTGATAGACGGGCGCAGCGTTCCGGCGCTGCTTGCGGTTCTCGCGGCGGCGGCGTTTTTGTCCGTTGCGTTAGCGTCGGGACTCGGCCCCGTATCGGTCCCGCCGGACGATACGTTTATGATTTTGCTCTCGCGCCTGCCCTTCGCCGGAGATTTGATAGAACCCGCGTGGAGCGCGGCGAACGAGCGCATCGTGATGAACCTGCGGCTGCCGCGCGTGCTGCTCGGCATGACGGTCGGCGCGTCGCTCGCCGTGACGGGCGTGACGATGCAGGCGCTCGTGCGCAACCAGCTGGCGGATCCGTTCATCCTCGGCGTCTCGTCGGGCGCTGCGGCGGCCGCGACGCTCGGGATGCTCTTCGGCGTTTTTTCGTTCCTCGGCGCGTACTCGCTTTCGATAAGCGCCTTCCTCGGCTCCGCCGCGACCATCACGGCGGTCTACGCGCTCTCGCGCGTCAACGGGCGCATCAACATTCCGCAGCTTCTGCTCTCGGGCGTCGCCGTCGCGATGATTATGGACGGCGTGACGCGCATCATCACGCTGAGCGCGCCGAACGCGCTCGGCCTACACAACGCGTCGTTCTGGATGGCGGGCAGCCTCGCGGGCGCGCGCTGGAGCTATCTGACGCTGCCATTCGCGGTGCTCGTCCTCTGCATGGCGGCGCTGATGCTGAACCACAGGGCGCTGAACCTGCTGCTGCTCGGCGAGGAGAGCGCCGCGACGCTCGGCGTGGACGTGCGGCGGACGCACAAGCTGCTCGTGCTGCTCGCCTCGCTGATGGCGGGGACGACGATTGCGGTCAGCGGCACGATAGGCTTCGTCGGCCTCATGGTGCCGCACTTCACGCGGCTCTTGGTCGGCTCGGATCATAAGAAGGTGCTGCCCGTCGCGGCGCTGCTCGGCAGCGTGCTCGTCGTCTGGACGGACGTCGCGGCGCGCATGGTCATCGCGCCCGAGGAGCTTCCGGTCGGCATACTGACGGCTGTCGCCGGGGGCCCCGTCTTTATATGGATGCTGCGGCGGCGCGGCGGGGGGCGCGCGAGATGAAGCGCGTCGAGGCGCGCGGCCTCTGCTACTCCTACGGACGCGGGCAGGCGGTCGAGGAGGCGTCGCTCTTCGCTGAGCGCGGCGAGTTCGTCGGCATTATAGGGCCGAACGGTAGCGGCAAGTCGACGCTGCTGAAATGCCTCTACCGCGCGATAAAGCCGCAGCGCGGGACTATCCTCTTCGACGGCGAGGACGTTTCAAGGCTGAGCTACCGCGAGACGGCGCGGCGCACGGCGGTCGTCGGCCAGGAGAACGACGTGCTCTTCGAGTTCAGCGTCCGCGACATCGTAGCGATGGGACGCAGCCCGTACAAGAGATTTTTCGACAGGGACACCGCCGAGGACGAGCGCATAGTCGCGCACGCGCTGGAGCACGTCGGCATGGCCGGGGAGGCGCACCGCCGCTATTCCTGCCTCTCGGGCGGCGAAAAGCAGCGCGTGCTGATAGCGCGCGCGATAGCGCAGCAAACGGACTTCCTGATACTCGACGAGCCGACGAACCACCTCGACGTGAGCTGCCAGCTCGACATCTTCGACTTCATCAAGCGGCTGAACCTCACCGTCATAGCCGCGATTCACGACCTGAATATGGCCTCGCTCTACTGCGACAGGCTCTACGTGATGAAGGCGGGGCGCGTATTCCGCGAGGGGACGCCCGCGGAGCTGCTGACGCCCGCGCTGATACGCGAGGTCTACGGCGTGACCGCCGAGGCGGAGCTCCACCCCGCGACGCACAGGCCCGCCGTCACATACCTGCCCGAATGGGCGCTTGATAAAAGTAAATAATTTCCGCAAACGGAGGAATTCTCGATGAAAAAGCAAATCTTCGCCGCGCTTGCGGCGCTCGCCTTAACCTTCGCCGCGCATCCTGCTGTGCAGGCGGCTGACTACGCGCCAGTGACGGTGGACGACTACGGCAGGAAAGTAACTGTAACCGCTATGCCGCAGAAGGTTCTGACCTTCGGCCCGAACTGCACGGAGCTGTTCATCGCGCTCGGCCTCGGCGGAAAAATCGCAGGCAACACGCTCGACAACCACAGCCGCGGCCCGCTGCCCGAATACGCCGCGGATTACGCGAAGGTTCCCGAGCTGAACTACGGCAGCGCGACGCGCGAGGCGGTGCTGACGAGCGGCGCGGACTTCGTCTACGGCATCGACTGGGAGTTCGGCGACGGCGGACTCGACATAGCGGAGCTTGAAGAAAACGGCATGAACGTCCTCGTCGAACGCGCGTCGAACTTCGACGAGGCCTACAAAGAAATCCGAGACATAGGTAAAATTTTCAAAATCGAGGCGCGCGCAGAAGAGTTTATAAAAGAACAGGAGCGGCGCATGAAGGCCGCAGCCGACAAAATCAAGGGACGCGAGCCTTTGCGCGTACTCGTCTACGACAGCGGCAGCAGCGGAATATTCACCTGCTCGGGTGAAAACTTCGAAAGCCTGCTAATCGAGCGCGCGGGCGGAAAAAATATCTTCGACGATTTAAAGGGCAAGCAGTGGGTTACGGTCAGTTACGAAGAGGCCGTAGCACGTGATCCGCAGATCATCGTGATACATGACTACGACTCGCCCTCGATAGAGGCGAAGATCGCGGAGATAAAGGCCAACGGCGCGCTCTCGCAGCTCGACTGCGTCAAAAACGAGCGCTTCGTCACGATAACGCTCGAAAGCGTCCTCCCCGGCGCGCGCATGGCCTACGCCGTGGAACGTCTCGCCGCAGGCTTCTACCCCGAAATCTTCGCGGAGAAATAAAGCCGCGCGCCTTGACACGAATTCAAAAATAATGCTAATTTACAGGCGGCTTCGCAAATGCGTGAGAGCCGCTTAATTTTTATTTGGAGGCCGACCCCATGAAACTGAAAATTTTTATCGCCGCGCTTGTGCTCGCCCTCTCGTCCTTCGCTCTTCCGGCGCGCGCAGAAGAGACGCCGCGCTATGTCGAAGGCGAGGCCATCGTCGTAATGCGCGGCGGTTCGTCCGTTCCGGCAGCGGCTCGCGCAAGAAACGCTGCACAGGACGGCGGCGGCCCGGCGGGCGGCTTCGTCATACAGTATTTCAATCCGATAAAAGGACGCGAAACACCGGCGAACGCCGCAGCCCGCACAGTTCCAGCGCAAAGCGAAACGCTGGCGGTAGCGCACCTGCGCGCACCAAACGGGCTGACTACCGAAGAATTTATAGAAAAGCTGCGCGCCGAGCCGGACGTCGTCAGCGCGATGCCGAACTACATAATGCATACTCAGGCCGTGACGCCGAACGACACAGAATGGAGCCGCCAATGGGGCCCCGCGGCGATACACGCGCCGGGACTCTGGAAGCAGGGTACAGGCTCGGATGAAGTCGTCGTCGCAGTGATAGATACAGGAGTGATATACGATCATCCCGACATTGCGCCGAACATGTACACATTCGACGAAGAGACGGCGAAGGCTATAATTGCAGAAGATCCCGACATGCTCACCGGCGAAGTGCCGCTGGCGGGAAGCCACGGCGCGTGGTTCCATACATCGATAAGCGCCATCTTCGGCAATGAAATTTTCGACGGGGTGCCAGTCGGCCCGCTGCCGACGATGCAGGGCGACGAGGACGAACAGGGGTACATAGATTCCGGCAAAGCCGAAGAGATGAGCCGAATAGGCGACGTGACGGGACACGGCGCGCACGTCGCGGGCATAATCGGCGCAGTTGGGAACAACAATTGCGGCATTGCCGGAATAAACTGGAACGTGCACATACTGGCGGTCAATGTCTTCTCATACAGCATATTGGGTGGGAACGGCGCGGAGACCAGCGACATTATACGCGGAATAGACTTCGTCATAGCCGCGAAGCGCGCGGGCGTCAACATCCGCGCAGCGAACCTCTCACTCGGCGATTGGTTCTCGCCGTCAAAGATGGAAGGCAGTCCATACGATTACAAGATAAAAGAACTCAGCGAAGCCGGCATTGTGGTGTGTATGGCGGCCGGCAACAACGGGCAGGACATCGACGACTCAGCGAAATTCCCCGGACAACGTTTCTACCCCGCCGCTTTCAGATATGAAAACACGATAGCCGTTGGCGCATTGATGCAAAATGCTGACGGCTCGATACTGCCCGACACACCGGACAACGGCGGCCTCGGGTACAGCGATTACAGCGCAAGCGGCAAGTGGGTAGATGTCTTCGCGCCCGGCACGGCTATATACTCAACCTGCCGCACGAAAAAGCTGCTTGCCCAAGAGACTTTCGACGCTTCCGGCTATATTTCCATAGACGGCACGTCAATGGCAGCGCCGCACGTAACGGGGACGGCGGCGCTGCTTGCGTCGATGTTCCCAGAAAAGAGCGCGACTGAGATAAAACAGCTGATTCTCGACGGCGCGAACGGCAGTATTGCAAAAGAGGGCTACTCGGCCCACGGCGCGCTCGACGCATACGAAGCGTGGAACGGCTACGCCGAGGCGGTGGAACCTGAACAGCCAAGCGAGACGCCCGAAAACGTTACGCCGGTATACGCGCAGATTGCGACAGATGGAACCGCACTCGGCAAAATTTTCGACAAGGACGAGCTGCGTGAGGTTGACAACATGTTCTATCTTGACGCAGGAATAACCAAGAGCGCCGTCAAAAATATCCGCGCGGACAAAACGGTGAGCGGGATCTCGCTCTTCCCCGTCTTCACAGCAGAGAGTGACGAACTTAAGCAGAACAGCCTTGGAGCCGTGGCATTCGCGGTGTCTGGCGAAGCCTTCGGCGACGGCAGCACTCTCGCCGATGTGGCGGTCTGCAAGGTCTTCCCCGACGGCACGGCGCTCGAATACAAAGAAGCAGGCGCATCGCCCGCGGACGGGACGTTCACGGTAACGGAGGCGGACGGCGCAACTCTCTCCGGCCACTTCGACGCGGAAAAGAAATATATAATCACGCTCTATATCGCCGACAACGGCGATTACGACCTCGACAAGACTGGGGGCATAATAACCGACCCGACCGCGATAGTAACCCTCAAAACGCCCGAGCCGCAGCCCGCGCCTACAGCCTCAAACAGCGGAGGCGGAGGCTGCTCCGCGGCCCACAGCGCAGCGGCGATCTTCGCGCTCGCGGCTCTGCCGTTCGTCCTGCGGAAAAAGAAATAACAAAAAAGCAGACGGAGCGGGCGAAGCTCCGGCGGCTTTTTACTATCACTACATCTTCGCGGCGCGCCGGAGCGCGCGGTACGCCCTATTTTTTCTCTTCTTTCGGCTCGAACGCGGCGGCGACTTCTTTCAGCCCCTCTATAACTTTTATGTGCTGCGGGCAGGCGCGTTCGCATTGGCCGCAGCTCAGGCAGTCAGAGGCTTTCGCGCGCGTCTTCGTCATATTTTTGTAGTAGAGCGTCTGTATGTCGAAGATGCCTTTTTTCGTCTGTTTGTGCGCGTTGTAGAGCGCGAAATATTCTGGAATCGGGATTTCGACGGGGCAGCCGTCGACGCAGTAGCGGCAGGCGGTGCACGGGATCGCCTTCGCGGCCGCTATGACCGCCTTCGCGCGGTCGAGTACTTCGAGCTCGCGTTCCGTCAGCGGCTTGAAATCTTCCATGTAGCTTACGTTGTCGGCAAGCTGTTCAAAGCTCGACATTCCGCTCAGTACGAGCGCGACGCCCTCCTGCCCGGCGGCGAAGCGCACGGCCCACGACGCCGGAGACATATCGGGCGCGCATTCCGCGAACATCGCCTTCGCCTCGTCGGGGATTTCGACGAGCGAGCCGCCTTTGACCGGCTCCATGACGATGACGGGCTTTCCATGGCGGCGCGCCGTTTCGAGGCATTTGCGCGATTGTATGCCTTCGTTGTCCCAGTCGAGGTAGTTTACCTGAAGCTGGACGAATTCCATCTCAGGGTGCTCCGCGAGCAGGCGGTCGAGCATTTCCGCGCCGTCGTGGAATGAGAAGCCGATGTGGCGGACGCGCCCCTGTTCCTTAAGCTTCTTCACGAAGCCGAAGCTGTCGAATTTTTCTACTTTGTCCATGCTGTTCGTGTTGACGTTGTGCAGCAGATAGTAGTCGAAATATTCGACGCCGCATTTTTTCAGCTGTTCCTCGAAGATGCGCTCCTGATCGCCCTCATTCTCAAGCAGCATGAGCGGCAGCTTTGTAGCCACTGTGAAGGAATCACGAGGGTGGCGCTCGACGAGCGCTGTCCGCAGCGCCTCTTCGCTCGTGTATTCGTGGTACATATAGGCTGTGTCGAAGTAGGTGAAACCGTGATCGAGGAAGTAATCCACCATCTTTTCGAGCTGTCCGCGGTCGATGCTGCGGACGTCGTCCGCGTCGGTCAACGGCAGGCGCATGAAGCCGAATCCAAGTTTTTTCAAATTTTTCACCCTCCGATGCAAAAATTCCAAACAATCATAGAATACCGCCGCTCGGCCCGATTTGCAAACGCCGCTGCCGTTTTCGGCGGCGGCGCGGAATCACGGCGCGCGGCTCAGGCGCGCGGAGTTTCCGCCGTTTTGCGCCGACGCAGCAAATATGCGGAACGGGCCGGAGCGTGCGCCGCTCCGGCCCTGTGCGTCAAACGTATGAAATTTTCGATTTACCGCCGCGCGGCTACTTTGCGAAGCCTATCGCGGCGAGCCACTCCGTCACCTCCTCCCCCGCATCGCGCGCCGCGCTGCCGCCGACGGAGAGGACTTCGGTGAATTTCGCGCCGGGGCAGAGCCGCTGGAGGTCGCGGCCGCAGTTCGCGACTCCGCCGCCTCCGTGCGTCAGGAACTGCGCGACGGTCTTTCCGCTCAGGTCGTTAGCTTCGAGGAATGTAGCTACCGCCATCGGTATCGAGCTCCACCAGTTCGGCGCGCCGATGAAGACAGTGTCGTATTCCGCGAGGTTCTCAACCTTCGCCTGCTTCAGCGCGGGGCGCGCGTTCTCGCGCAGCTCGGCGCGTCCCTGGTCTACCGTCGCGTTGTAGTTCTCGGGGTAGGGCGTCGCGGTCTCTATGCGGAAGACGTCAGCGCCGGTCTGCGCCTGTATCTCCTGCGCGAGCGCCTCGGTGTTGCCGCTCCACGAGAAGTATACGACGAGCGCTTTGTCCGCCGCCTCGCTCCTGCCGCATACGAGCGAGAGCATGAGCGCCAGCGCGAGCGCGGGCAGCATCCCCGCCTTGAAGATTTTCAGCATCAGTGTCATTTTATTCAGCCTCCGTCAGTTTTACAGAATTTCCCGAAACCGCGCCGCGCGTGTATATTTTAGCCGCGCGGCTGCGCTTTGCCTTCGTTTGACAATCCTTTGAGATACTGCTCGTCGGTGACGGGCTCCATCCAGTTGACGACGTTGCCGCTGTCGTCCGACTGGCATATCGATACGTGCGTCATCGCCGCGTCGGGCGAAGCTCCGTGCCAATGCTTGACTCCGGGCGGGCATTGGATTACGTCGCCGGGATAGGCGCGCGTCACGTCGCCACCCCATGTCCCTGTGAGGCATACGCCCATCGTGACGACCAGCGTCTGTCCTACCTGATGCGTGTGCCAGTTGGAGCGCGCGCCGGGCTCGAAGGTTACATAAGCGCCGCTGAATTTCGCGGGGCCTTTCTCTGGGAAGATGTTGTCGATGCGCGCCTTACCGGTGAAGTACTGCGCCGGTCCCTGCACGCTGCCGTAGGTTCCCGCGCGGATTATATCCTGCGTCTTGCCGAGATACTGGTCGTCGTCAGCCGCGAAGGCCGTCCCCGCCGCGAGCATCGAGAGCGCGGCAGCCGCCGCCATTACTTTTTTCGTCACGTTTTTCATAATTTACGCCTCCTTGAAAATTTTAT
>DVKA01000052.1 GCA_018716365.1 Candidatus Caccocola faecipullorum | reverse complement strand
GTATTCGACGCCGCGGATATAAAGGACGGATGCCACGTCACCGGAGTCGGAGCCTACACGCCCGAGATGCGCGAGATACCGGCGGAGCTCTTCGCGCGCGCTTCCCGCATCTTCGTCGACAACCGCGAGGCTGTGCTCGCCGAGGCGGGCGACTTCATAATAGCGGAGCGCGAAGGGAAATTCTCGCCCGACATGATAGCGGGCGAGCTCGGCGAGCTTCTGCTCGGCCGCGCCGAAGGCCGCCGCTCGCCGAATGACGTGACGATAATGAAGACCGTCGGCTTCGCGACGCTCGACGTGGTCGCCGCCGCCGAGGTTGTGAAAAAGGCGAAAGCCGCGGGCGCGGGCCTCGAGGTCGCGCTGTAGCGCAGGCACGCGGCGCGTCCGAGCTTTGCGCGCCGCCGCGGCGAATGTATAATAGGCGTTGAGCTTCGGCTCTTCGCCTTAATTTTTTATCTTGGAGGCACAGTCATGCCCGAAAGCTGTCATCCGCTGCTCGCGCCCTTCGTCCCGCTAGTCGCCATGCTTGGCGAGGCGCTCGGCCCGGAATACGAGATAATACTGCACGACCTCACGCAGGAGGGGACGAAGATAATCGCCTCGACCAACGAACGGCTCTCGGGGCGCAGCAAGGACGCGCCGCTGACGGAGTTCGGACGCTTTCTCATGACGAGCCCCGAGGTCGACGGCCTCGACTATATAGCGAACTATCCCGCCGAGGCGCAGAACGGGCGGCAGATGCGCTCGAGCGTCCTGCTGATACGCGGCGAGGCGCGTAAGCTCGTAGGCCTGCTCTGCATAAACTACGACACGACGAAGGCGAAGCTGCTGCTCGACGCGGCGTCGTTCCTGACCGCGGTGCGCCCGCTCTCGTTCAAGGGCGCGCAGGTCGAGCGCTTCGAAGCGCCCGAGGACGAGGCTGCTTTCGTCGCCGAGGCGCGCCGCCGCATGGGCTGCCCGCTCGAATACCTTACGAGCGACGAGCGCCGCGAGTGCATAAAATATCTGGACGAGCGCGGCTTCTTCAAACTCAAGGGCTCGATAGACTATCTGGCTAAAGAGATGGCAAAGAGCCGCTTCACGCTCTACGCGGACCTGCGCGCCGTCAGGAAGCGCGGCGGCGCGGAATAGGGGAGGGAGCGCGGCGTGGACATACGGACGTGGAATCTTATTGAAATACACCTTTCCGTCGTGCTCTTCGGCCTCACGGGGCTTTTCGGCAAATTCATCAGCCTGCCCGCGCCGCACATCGTGCTCGGGCGCGTATTCTTCGCCTCCGTATCGATGGGGCTTTACTTCCTTTTCAGAAAGAAAGAGATACGTCTCGCGCGCGGCGCGGACTATGCGGCGATGGCCGCGGTCGGCGCGGTGCTCGCGCTGCACTGGACGGCCTTCTATCTTTCGGTCAAGCTCTCGACCGTCGCCATCGGCGTACTGACCTTCGCCGCCTACCCGATTTTCGTAACTTTCCTCGAACCGTTCTTCTTCCGCGAAAAGCTGCGCGGCGCGGATGTGCTAGCGGCCTTCGTGATGTTCGGCGGCGTTCTGCTCGTCGTGCCGCCCACGGGCGCGGGGCCGAAGATGACGGCGGGGATGATATGGGGCATGGTCGGCAGCGTCTCCTACGCCGTCATGTCGCTGCTCAACAGGAAATTCGTCTCGCGTTACGAGGGCAGCGTCGTAGCCTTTTACGAACAGGGTACGGCGGCGCTGCTGATGCTTCCGATTCTGCTCTTCGAGAGGCCGCAGGCGTCGGCGCTCGACTGGGCGCTGCTTGTAATCCTCGGCGTCGTGCTGACCGGCGTGGCGCATTCGCTCTTCATCAGCGGGATGCGCAGCGTGCGCGCGCAGACGGCCGGCGTCATAGCGAGCCTTGAAAGCGTCTACGGCATAGCGGCCGCGGCGCTCTTCATCGGCGAGTTCCCGACGCTGCGCGAACTCGCGGGCGGCGCTGTGATTCTCGGCACGGCGTTGATTTCGACGCTGCGCTCGTCGCGCGAGGGCGCGGCGGATGAACATGGCGGAGGCCGGTAAATCCACGCCGCGCGCCGCTGTTGAAATTTTCGCGCGCCTCTGATATATTTTCCTTAGATTGAACTACGACAATTATCGGCTTGAGTACCTTACCGTATGCAAGAAGGCTGCATACGGTTTTTTTGTACGGGCGGAAACGGAGGCGGCGGACTATGAGGGAGGATTTCAGGAGCACTGCGCGCGAACTGGCGGACTTCAGCCTGCCGCTGATCGCAAGCGGCGTGCTCCAGCAGCTCTACAACTGGGCGGACGCCTTCATCGTCGGCAACGTCGTCGGCGAGGCGGCGCTCGCTGCGGTCGGAGCAACCGCGACGGCGGTCGGCTTCTACATTTACCTCATCGCCGGATTTTCCGTCGGCCTCTCGATATTGTTCGCCCAGACCTACGGGAGCGGCGACATGCGCGCGATGGCTCGCATCCTATCCACATTCTCCGCCGTCTTCCTCGCTGCCTTCTCGGCGCTCGCGGCGCTCGGGATGGCGACCGCTCCCGCGCTGCTGCGCCTGATGCACACTACGCCCGACACGATAGCGATGGCGGAGGATTATCTCGTCATCGTGCTCGCGGGCGTCCCCTTCCTCGCGCTCTACAACGTCTATTCCGCTGCGCTGCGCGGCCTCGGCGACAGCCGGGCGCCGTTTTACGCCGTCCTCGTCTCGTCTGTGGTGAACGTCGCGCTCGACCTGCTCTTCGTCGCGGTCTTCCGCTGGAGCGTCGCGGGAGCCGCCGCCGCTACCGTCGCCGCGCAGGCCGCGATGGCTATCTTCCTTATTTTTTACGCCGCGCGCAAATATCCCGTCCTGCGCTTCAATTTCAGGGACAGACTCATAGACCGCGCCGCGCTCGCCGAAGGCTGCCGCCTCGGCTTTCCTCCGACCGTGCAGTTCAGCGTCACGTCGCTCGGCAACCTCGTGCTCCAGAACTTCATGAACGGCTTCGGCACCCAGACGGTCGCCGCCGTCACGACGGCTTACAGAATAGACACGATCATCCTCCTGCCGATAATCAACCTCGGCTCGGCGATCTCTACGCTCGTCGCGCAGAGCCGCGGCGCGGGCGACCGCGCGCGCATGGGGCGCATATTCTCCGCGGGCGCGGCGCTCATGGCGGCGGTCTCCGTCGCTTTGACTCTGCTCGTCATCCCGACCGGAAGCCGCCTCATCGCGCTCTTCGGGGCGGGCGGCGAGGCGGTCGCCATAGGACATGACTTCTTCCTGCGCATAGCGAGCTTCTACTGGGCCTTCGGCCTTGCTACGGCATTCCGCGGCTACATCGAGGGGCTGGGCGACGTGCTCTGGTCGAGCTGCGCGGGCATGGGCGCGCTCGCCTTCCGTATCGCGGCCTCCTATGCGCTCGTACCGTTCTTCGGCAATATGTCGATAGCTTTCGCGGAAGCTTTCCAATGGCTTATGCTGCTCGCGCTCTACGCGGCGCGCGCGGCTCGCAATAAAAAACTGATTGAAAGGCGCGGTATGTGATGGAACTGAAAGAACTCGACGTGCGCGGCGAAATCTCCGCCGTCATGGAAATCATACGCGGCGGCTTCGCGCAGGCCCCGTGGAACGAAACGTGGGACGACGAGGCGGCGCTGCGCGAGTACATAGAAGGGCTGACGAACGCGCCCGATTCGCTCTCGCTCGGCCTCTATGACGGCGCGCGGCTCGCGGGCGTCTCGCTTGGAAGAATAAAACGCTGGTACTGGGGCGCGGAATACTGCATAGACGACCTATGCGTCCTGCCGTCGATGCAGGGCCGCGGCGCGGGCACGGAGTTCGTGAAGCTCATGGACGAATACCTCAGAGCGCGCGGCGTCAGAAGCGTATCGCTCTGGACGAAGCGCGGCGCGCCAGCCTGCGGATTTTACCGTAAGAACGGATTTCACGAGGGCGAGGACAAGATTGTATTTGAGAAGGAGCTTTGATAGGGTATAAGCGTTGTGTAATGCGAGAGGCTTGTGTTTTTAACGCCAGCTTTCATATAGTATAATAACGAACGGAAGGGCCCGGGCAGTGACGCCGGGTACTGCCAGAGAAAGGGATTTCCCCCGGCAGAAAGGGGGAAAGAGGATGGCAAAAAACGAAAAAGGCCGCTCATTCTACGAATGGGCGACCCTAATCGTCAAGCTGCTTACAGCGTTTGCGGCGCTTATTGCAGCTTTTGCGGAATTGCTCCGCAATACCAACCTTTAAACTTGGCCTTGAATGTCTAGGCTGAGTTGCCCCTCAGTCTAGGCAGGCCGGAGAGAGGTTTTACCGCAACCCTTCCTGCGGCTCTCTCTTCTCTCCATCTATTATAGCATCATTATCTCTCTTTCGCCTTGTCTTTCTCTTCCGAGCGCAGTTTGTCGACGAAGCGGGCTATGCGCTCCATCGCCTCTTTGAGCTCCTCGACTGAGTAGCAGTAGGAGATACGCACGTGCCTGTCGCCGGACTTGCCGAAAGCGGATCCCGGGACGACGGCGACGTTTTCTTCCTTCAGAAGTTTCTCGCAGAACTCTTCGGAGCCCATGCCGAATTCCGAGATGTCCGGGAACGTATAGAACGCTCCGTACGGCTCGAAGCACGGCAGTCCCATCTCGGAAAAAGCCTCCATGAGGAAGCGGCGGCGCTGGTTGTATGACTCTGTCATCATTTCCGTGTCCTTGTCCCCGTTGCGCAGCGCGGATATAGCCGCGTACTGGCTCATGGTCGGAGCGGACATTATGCCGAACTGATGTATCTTCAGCATATATTCCATTAGGTGCGCGGGCGCGCAGACCCAGCCCAGGCGCCATCCGGTCATGGCGAAGGATTTCGAGAATCCGTTTATGACGACTGTGCGCTCGTGCATTCCCGGCAGCGACGCGATGCTGACGTGGCGTTCCTTGTAGCAGAGCTCGCTGTATATCTCGTCGGAAACGACCATCAGGTCGTGCTTGAGTATCACCGGAACGAGCTTTTCAAGGTCGGAGCGCTCCATTATCGCTCCCGTCGGGTTGTTCGGGTACGATATGAGCAGAACCTTCGTCTTGGGCGTTATCGCGGCTTCAAGCTGCTCCGGCTGCAGGCGGAATTCCGTCTCTGCCGAGAGCTCTATCGGCACGGGAACGCCGTCGGAAAGCAGGATGCACGGCTCGTATGAGACGTAGCCGGGCTCCGGGTAGACGACCTCGTCGCCGGGGTTCAGCGTCGCGCGGAAGGCTATGTCTATCGCCTCGCTGCCGCCGACCGTGAGGATTATTTCGTGCTTCGGGTCGTATATGAGGCCGTACTTGCGGTGCATGAAGTTCGCTATCTCGTCGCGCAGCTCTGGAAGCCCGGAGTTCGAGGTGTAGAAGGTGCGCCCCTTCTGGAGCGAGTAGATGCCTTCTTCACGGATGTGCCACGGAGTGTCGAAGTCAGGCTCGCCGACTCCGAGCGAGATGACGTCGGGGATCTCGTTCGCGATGTCGAAGAGTCTGCGGATGCCAGAGGGCTTTATCTGTTTTATCTTGTCGCAGATAAAATCTCTCATGGCATCACCATCACGCGCTGGTCTTTTTTCTGTTCGACGAGAGTCGTGCCGTGGTCCTTATAGCGCACGAGGACGATGTGCGTCGCTGTGCTCTGAACCTCGTCCATGACGGCGAGGCGCGTCGATACGAAGTTCGCAATCTCCTTCATCGTCGCCTTCTTGAGTATCACGGAGAAGTCGTAGGCCCCGGACATGAGGTAGAGCGACTCGACCTCCGGGTACTGGTATATCTTTTCGGCGATGCTGTCGTAGCCGTGGCCGCGCTGCGGCATGACCTTCAGCTCGATGAGCGCGGAGATCTTTTCGTCGTCGGTCTTGTCCCAGTTGACGAGCGCGTGGTAGCCGCAGATAATGCGCTCTTTCTCCATCTGCTTTATCTCGTTTTCGGTCTCTTCAAGTCCAAGGCCTAGCATCACGGCGATGTCTTTCGGCGTGTATCTCGCGTTCGCCTCAAGCAGGCGAAGTATTTCTTCTCTCTTCTTGTTGTCCATAAAATACCCTCCGAACTTAAGCGGTATAAAGCAACATTTTGAACGTTTGTCTATCGCGCGTCAAGCAGAAATTTATGAAAAGTTTGGGAAAAAGGGATTTATTTTATAAAAAACGCCGCCGGTGCTGTTCACGCTGCGGCGGCGCCGTCCACTCTATATATCGGCCGCCTTCAATTCCTTGCACGAGTGGATGCCGAGCTTTTCGTAAATTATTTTTCTAGCGGAAGTCACGGTGCTCTCCGCGACGAAAAGGCGCGCCGCGGCCTCCTTTGCGGTATAGCCTTCACGCAGCAGCATTGCGATCTCGCGCTGGCGCGGCGTCAGAGCCTGCCCTGCGCGCGCCTCCGACGCGAGGAGCTTCGCTCCGGCGTGATGGCGGCGGCACAAATCCAGAATGTCCTCCAGCTCGGACTTGCCGGCCGCAGCGCGTTCGAGCAGCGGCGCGATATAGGAAAAATTCTCCGCGAACGGCAGATACACGCGATCAGGCAAAGCGACGGCGAGCGCATCCGCCAGCAGAGCCGAAGCCTCGCCGGCCTTCCCCTCGCCGAGCTTCGCCCCCGCCATACAAATCAGCAGATAAAGCCGCGGCAGCTGATAATGCAGCTTTTCGCACAGCGACGACAAAAGCTCCGACATTGCGTACAGCTCGGAATACTTCCGCTCGCGCAGCATAATCAGCGCGAAAACCGAAAGCGCGAACGGCTGTGCCTGAATGTACTGCGTGCGGCAGATTTCCTCGACGCTCCTCATGCGGTCCGGCGCAGATGAAGTGCTGCCGCATACGGCGTCGATCGCGCATAGCGCCGTCTCGCCCATCTGCGCCAACACGCCGCGCAGCCTTCCCTCAAAAGCGTCCTTCTCTATCATCCCCCTCGCCCCGGTGAAAAGCTCCCTGTCGCCGAGCAGGATGGCGGCTCGCGCGAGAGTGAACTCCGCGCAGATACAGTTGCCGTACTGTCCGTCAGGCCTCGCCTCGTACAGCGCGCGCCGGCAGAAAGCGGCCGCCCCCTCTGCGTCACCGCGGTTCAGCATAGCGTCCGCGCGCATCAGGGAAGCGCCGCCGCTCCCCTGCCCGCCAGTGATCTCGGCGTAGATAGGCACGCACTCGTCCATAACAGGCAGAGATGCGTCCAGCCCGCCCCTCTCGCGCCAGAACAGAGACAGCAGCGACGGCACGCGCCACGTCCAGATAGGGATCGAGTTTGAAAAGACGGCGGAACGCGGCGGATCCGCCACCGCCTTCAGCTCCTCGTATGCGCGCCTGTGATGCGCGCTCATCTCCGCGACGTCGTTATAGGCCAGAAAAGACAAAATAAGCTCGTACTCACCGCGCAGCCGCCTCAGCTCCGTGCCGGAGAGAGGCGAGCCCTCGCCGGCAAGCGAGCGCATAATCGAGAGCAGCCGGGAAAAAACATGCGTCATCCCGTTCTTGAAAAACTGGTATGCGAGCAGCGGCAGCACCGAGTGATGCTCCGTCAGCACATCGGCCGGGCAGCCGTCGCAGACGACGGCGAAAAAGGCGATCGTATCCCTGTCCGCGCCGTAAAAATAGCTGTTCGTAAACGGAAGCGAAAATACGGCTTTGTAATCCCCGGCGTCCGCGTAAAGCCTCGCAGCCTCGAAAAGCTCGCCCTCTTCTGCGCAAAGGGCCGCGGCGCGCGTGAGCGCCGTCCTCCTGAAATCCGGCGGCGAAACGTCGAGCCGCGCGCGCAGAAAGCGGCGCATCAGCTCGTGCATATGGAAAAAACCGTCCGAAGCGGAATAGACGACGAAGGGATTCTTCAAAAGCAATTCCCTCACGCCGTGCCCTACAAGCCTGTCCGGAAGCCGCCCCGGCAGCGCCGCCGTCATCATAAAAGCGCGCCCCGCGCCGTTAAGCCGCCGCCACACAGCCGCGTCGATCAGCTGCGAAATCTCCTCGTAACGCGCGAACTCTCCGCAGTCGCGGTAATTATCCGCCTGAAGCCGGATAGCGGCCACCCAGCCGCCGGAAAGCCGCTGCACATAATCCACGCCCTCGTCGTCCATACCGGCGGAGCAGAGGCGGCACAGCTCCGCCGTGCTCTCCCTGTCGAAAAGAAAATCCTTCGCCGTCACACGCAGGATATGCCCCCAGCCCAGCACATCCGAAGAGAAATCAAGCGGCTGCGATATAAAGACCATATGAAGCCTGCCGCCGTGCATAGAAAAAACCTCCATGATCTCGCGGCGCAGCTCGCTGCGGAAAAGCTGATAATTATCTACGACAATAAAAACCTCATGCTCCGGCGCAATCCCGCGCACAATCGCCGCCGCGTCCGCCAGATTCTCGCGCGTCGGCATGACGAGCGCCGCGAGCGAAGCCGCCGCCTCCGGCGCGAACTCGGAAAGCATGCGGCAGACCGCCCCCCAGCTCCTCGCGGCAGGCTCGCCGAGACACGTATGCCACAGAGAGCGCGCGCCGCGCGCCCTCAGATACTCGCGCACAGCCGTAGTCTTTCCGAAACCGGATGGAGCCTCGACGAAAGCCGCGGGCGCGCCCGCCATTCCTGACAGCCGCCCGACGAGCCGCGCCGGGACGAAAAATCCGCCGGAGACGATCGCTCCCTCTTTCACCGCGCGCCGCCTCCTGCGAAGACGGAACCGCCCGCCCGGATAAAGCAGAAAATCAAACAGAACATACGGACCACCGCCGAAAACAACAAAAATCAGACAACATCAATATCAATTATATATCAGCAGAAGAGGGGGCGTAACATCTGAGCCGCCCCCCTAAAGGCGTAAAAAAGGGGGTTTAGAGGGGGTTTAGCCTCCAACTCCGTTGTTAATTGCACCTGCCGCCGATAGAATTTAGTCATCGCATTGAGCATTGAGGGCAGCAGAACAAATATGATGGAAGGGAGTGGAAGGCGAATGGAAAGAAAAACATGCAAATGTACATTCTGCCGGCCCTCCCTGCTTTGCAGCCATCCGAATCCAACATCGCCGCCCTCCGGCAGGCGCGCCTGCGCCGTCGCTGCGGCGAGCCGTGCAGGCGGGCAGTACCTTCCGTACTTCGACGACGGCTAGCGCCGCCGGGCTTCGCGTCCTGAGCGCCGCCCGTCGATTTTTTTTGAAAACCAACGAAAGGAAGATTTAAACGATGCGTTTTGCAAAATTAGCTGCAGCGCTGCTGTTGGCCTTTTGCGCTCTTGCCGCCCCGGCCTTCGGGGAGGTCGCCGTTGTGGACGTGGCGCGCGTGATAGAGAGGAGCGTCCCCGGCAAGGAAGGACAGCAGTACATCGACAACCTGCGGAAATCGCTGAACGACGAGCTCGCCGCCTTCGCCAAATCCGCGTCAAAGGACAAAGACGCGGCGCAGAAGACTGCGCAGAAGCAGGCGGAGCTCAACGCGCAGTTCAACGCGGAATACAGCCGCGTATCGGGGCTGATGGCGGAAGAGGTCCGCAAGGCCGTCGCCGGATGGCTCAAGGCAAACAAAGAGGGGGTGACCGTCGTAGTCCCGGCGGGTTCGGCGCTCGGCTTCAAGCCCGACGCGGACGTGAGCCGCGAGATACTGAAACGTCTCAACAGAGTGAAAATCGATTTCGCGAAGAAGAAGTAAAAAAGCAAAAGAAGGAGAGGCAGCAAAATGAGAAGAACAAGATCTTATGCAAAATTTTTAGCTTTCGCGCTCGCCGTATCGCTCGCCTTCCAGTCGGCTCCGGCGTTGGCGGAAGAATATGTTCCGATAAACGGAACTGTTCCTGCTGACAATGGCACATCTGATACGCCGGCTATAGCAATAGGCAAGGGGTCGGAAGCGCAGGGGACGAGTTCAATTGCAATAGGCTCCAGTTACCCAGCCCCCCTCCCGATGCAAACAACGGCGAACGCCCAATTTGCCACTGCAGTAGGCACGGGCGCACAGGCGGAGGGGGAATCCTCAATCGCACTCGGCGCAGCTGCCAACGCGGCGGGCGAGAAATCAGTCGCTTTAGGCTTTGACACAGATGCTAATAGCAGATCTGTCGCGGTCGGCAGCTATGCGAAAGCAAATGGCGAATCCTCAATCGCACTCGGCGAAACTGCCGGCGCGACGGGCGGCTACTCTGTCGCGGTCGGCCGCCAAGCGAAAGCATATGGCCAATACTCTATCGCAATCGGAGACTATGCCCAAGTGGGCAATAATACCTCCGGAGCTAATGAATCCGTAGCCATCGGCAAGAATGCAGCTGTTAGGGAAGGGGTTAGCGGCTCAATCGCGCTGGGTTCCGGATCAAATGCGACAGAAAACTATGTAGTTTCAATCGGTAGTAGTCTTACCCAGCGCCGCCTCGTCAACATGGCCGCGGGCCGGGCCGACACCGATGCCGTGAACGTCGGCCAGCTCAACGATACGCTCGGCATATTCGGCACCGACGCTGACGGCAACCCCATAGCGGAAGTCAACTCGACGAACGGCGCGATAACCAACAAAGGATTCAAGTACAGAGACGATGCCCCGGCGACCACGACGACCGTCCAGGATGTGTTCACCGCGATAGACGATGACATTGACGACCTCGACGCGAACGCCGTGAAATACACGACGGGGCACAAAAACGAACTGACGCTCACCGACAACAGCGGAGACCGGGTTCAAATCGGCAATGTAGCCGCCGGAGACGTAAACGCGACAAGCACACACGCGGTCAACGGCGCGCAGCTTTACAGCCTCGCTCGATCCATCGCGCGCGAACTCGGCGTGGACTACACAGGCGGCATAACGATCGGCGATTTCCGCGTTGAGATCAACGGCACGGAGTACACCAACGTTGCAGCCGCCATCGAAAAGCTCGCAGAGGGTTGGGACATCAACGGCGCGGACGGAACCGGCGGCACAGGCACTCCGGGCACAGGCAACGGCAGCAGCACCGTAAAGCCCGGCGGCTCCCTCAACGTTGAGGCCGGAAGCAACATCGAAGTAATCGTCGGAGACGGCGCCACCGACGGCGACGCGGACCTAAGCATCAGCGTCTCCGACAACCCGAAGTTTGACAGCGTAACAGCCGACACCATAACCGCCAATGACAAAGTCACCGTCGGCACGGACGGCAAGCAGACCGTAATCGACGGCGACACGGTGACCGTCGGCACGGGCGACAACAAGACCGTAATCGACGGGACTGCCGGCACGGTGACCGTCGGCACAGGCGAGAACCAGACCGTCATCGACGGGACTGCCGGCACGGTGACCGTCGGCACGGGCGACAACCAGACCGTAATCGACAAAGGAACCGGCACCTTCACCAACGCCAACGGCACGACAAGTATCGACGGACAGAAGGGAACGTTCGCCTCAACAAAAGGCGACCAGACCGTCATCGACGGCGGCACGGTAACCGTTGACAACCAGATAACGGTCGGCGGTACAAACGGCACGGTCATCAACAACGGGTCCGTCTCGATCAACAACAACAGCGCCTACTTCAGGGAGAACGCCATGAAGGTCGGAAGCATGACCTACGACGGCGTATCGAACACCCTCAACATGGGCGGAGCCGGAAGGCTCACCGGCCTCGCGGACGGCGGCGTCTACATGGGAAGCACGGACGCGGTGACGGGCAACCAGCTCTGGCAGGCCTACAAGCGCATGGACCAGCTGCAGGAAAGCATCAACATCGTCGGCGCGCACGCCGCGGCTCTCTCCGGCCTGCACCCGATCGACTACAACCCCTATGAGCCGACGACGCTCTCCGCCGCGATAGGCACATACCGTGACGAATACGCGGTCGCGGTCGGCGTATTCCACTACGTGCGCGAGAACGTTCTGTTCAACCTCGGCGCGTCGATCTGCTCCGACGGCGACCTCATGGGCCGCGCTGGTATCAGCTTCACCGTCGGCAGAGGCGGAGACAAGAAGAAAGCCCTCGCCCCGAAGGATATGAACGAAGTCCAGGCGCAGCTCGCTGAAGTACGTCAGGCCCTGCACGAGCTCAAAGCCGAGAACGCGGCCCTCAAAGTCCGCCTTGACGCAAAGAGCAAATAACACAGCAGTCTGTCCCTCTCCGCCATGCGCGGAGCATAGACTGAGCCGGAGTGGCCTCCCCACTCCGGCTTTTCCCTTCCCCAATCCAAGGCAACCCACGCCGCCCGCACAGCCGCCGTCCCCTTACCGGCGTTTCCTCACCGTCGCCCCCTTCCCGTCGTCCCCGAAATTTTCTGTCGGGGACCTCCCGCGGATATTCATGCAGCCTCATAAAGCAAGCGGTTTTGTTCTATTGTGGAGATTCCCTTAGACAGAAAATTTCCGGGGCAGGCGGCGCAGATAATTCTCGGGGCGGCGGCGTTGTCGCCGATGACGCGAGGCACAGTGCGTTAAATACCGTAACTTATGGGGGTTTGGACAACTGGATTCCGCGTCGCCGGCTTACGCCGGCGCGCGGAATGACGAGTTTTTGTCGTTTCTGTCTTAATTTAAGCGGCTATACTTTTATGTCCGCTTGCGCGAACCGCGCTGCGCGTCGGCAGGGCAAAGCGCGCCTTGCACTAGCGCAGCGCTGAGGAAAATTGATAGCGTCCGCTTGCGCGAACCGCGCTGCGCGTCGCTGAGCAGAGGCATCTCAGGACGACGGTAGGGGAACGCCGCCCCCTTACCGTCGCCCCGCGCTTGCGACGGAACGGCCTGCCCGCGAAGCGGACATAAAAAACTCTTTAGGCCGTTCCTAGCATCGGCGGCGTTGTCGCCGATGAAGTGTCTCTAACTCCCATACGTTACGGTATTTTACGACGCTAGATGCCGCGTCAAGCGCGGCATGACGGGATAACGTTGTCTCTCTTATGTTGGCAAATTATTATAATCTACTATAACGCCCTATTTATACGCATGACCGCTCTGTGTAATGTTTCGAGCGCTATGGGCAGCGCCGCTTCGTCGAAGTCGAAGGCTCCGTTGTGATGTCCCGCCGCGGTGTCCGCACCAACACATATATATGCCGCGAGGCCGCCGCTTTGCTGCGTTTCGCGCATAAACCAGCAGGCGTCGTCGCTGCCGGGCATTTTTCTGTAAAGCGTCGTCTTCGTCACACCGGGGATGGAAGCGGCCTCGTCCGCTACAAGCTTCGCGAGCTTTTCGTCGCTCTCCGCCGTTATCGTCTCGCCCTGTTTCTTTACGGAAAGTTCCGCGCCGTACATCTGCGCCGCACCTTTCAGCGACTGTACCGCGCGTTCGTAGGCGTAAGCGGCGACCTCATTGTTTTCGCCGCGCGTCTCTATCTTCATCAGAGCGTGCGGCGGCACGACGTTGCGCCCCTCGCCCGCGTACAGCGCGCCGACGTTGACGCGCATGACGCCGCCGGAATGCGGCGCGATTGAGTGTATGGCAAGCGCCGCCTGCGCCGAGGCGAGCAGCGCGTTGCGCCCGCGCTCCGGCTCTCCGCCCGCGTGAGCCGCGCGTCCGGTGAACTCCGCGTCGAACTTCGTGGAGCAGAGGAAGCCGCCGGTGCCGCTGCATACGCATCCAGTGGGCAGGCCGAGGCCGAGGTGCGCCGCTATAAAATAGTCCGCGCCGCGCGC
>DVKA01000051.1 GCA_018716365.1 Candidatus Caccocola faecipullorum | reverse complement strand
GCCTTGTCGAGGATCGCGCGGCGGATGTGGAGCTCTTCCTCGTGCTTCTTCGTGGGATCTCCGAGGGGATGCGGAATGGCTACGGCCGGGACTATGCGGTTCGCGCCGACCGTCTGGGAAATCGGGACTATCGTGCAGACGTGCACCACAGGGATTCCGTAGGATTCGATCGCTTTGACCATCGTTGCACCGCAACGAGTGCAGGTTCCTCAAGTGGAGGTGAGGATCACAGCGTCAACTCCGTCTTTCTTGAGCTGCTCGCCTATCGCAAGTCCGAATTTCTTCGCGTTCGCCGTGGAGGTTCCGTTTCCGACGGTCGTCGAGAAGTAGCCGTAGAGTTTCTTGAAGACGCCTTCCTTCTCCATCTCGCGGAGCACGTCGACGGGGAGGACGCGGTTCGGGTCGGCGTTGGCGTAGGAGGGGTCATATCCGCCGTGGGCCGTCGCATAGTGCTCTGCGTCGACGGACTGTACGCCTTCGATGCAGTAGGTGCCGAATCTCGTCGCGCTGGAGGCCTCGATGTGGTCGGGATTGCCCTTCGGGACGATGCCGCCGGAGGTGACGAGCGCGATGGTCGCGTTCTTCATGTCGGTGATGGCCGCCGCGGGCTCGACGCGGTCGAAGCTGGGCATCGGGTATTCGGTCTCGAACTCTTCGCCTTTGAGCTTCTTGACGAGCATGTCTACCGCGCGTTTCGCGCCGATCTCTTCCTTGAAGTAGTTGACGCGGACGCCGCGCTGGATGTAGCCGGCCTCTTCGGGCGAACCGGGCTGTCCGTTGGTCTCAAGGACTTTGAGGACGAGTTTCGCCATGGCGGGGATGGCTTTGCCCATGCCGCGCGCGCTGTCGGCGGTCGGTACGATGAAGACCGACTTCTTGTACATATCGACGCCCGGGTTCTCGGTGTACATACCGGAGACGGCGGGGATTCCAAGCTTCTTCTGCACCGCGTCGGCTACGCCGCCGGAAGCGGTTCCGTAACGTCCGGCGTTGAAGGCCGGGCCGGTGACTACCGCGTCGGGCTGGAATCCAGAGATGAGTTTGAGGATTTCCTCGTTGGCCTCATCCATGTGCTCGGCATAGTAGCCGTCGCCGCAGATGACCGTTCCGACTACTTCGGCCGCGTCGCCGAGGGCCGCCTGAAGGGCTGCGCCGGGGCCAACTACGCCCTGACGGGCTTCGGGCTTAACTTCGCCCGCCATTTCCTCTCCGCCGATACCGGCGTAGAACTGGTTGATATAGTGTACTATTCTTTTCTTGGTCATTGTCTTAGTCCTCCTACCAGGTCTTGGCGCTGATCGGGTTGAATCCAAGTTCGCAGGTGGCGCCGGTGATAGCCTGAAGTTCGACCTCTATCGAGCCGTCGGGGCGGAGCGATCCGTCGAAGCCGCCGGCGATGATGTTGACGTAGTCGGTGAATCCGATGAACTTCTCCATCGGCGGCAGGACGATCATCATGTTCGCGTTGCCCGCCGTTACGACCGCGGTCGCTTCCGGAGCGGAGTCGGCGAGGGACTGGCTGGCGCCGTCGCGTCCCGCATATTCGTCGGTGACGAGGACGGTCTTGATTCCGGCCTTCTCAGCCTTGGTGCAGTTCATGATGAGGTCGGCGTCCGGGTTGCCGAAGCCTTCTTCGCTGACGATGACGCCGTCGACGCCGAGCATCGTGGCGAGCTTCACGGCGTAGGACGAGCTTCTCTTCTTGTCGGCGAGGGTTACGTTCTCGTTCGTGATGATGACGCCGACGAAGTTGATGTCTTTGCCGTGGCGGTCATAGAGGTTGCGGATGACGGGGTTGTTGAGGTGGACGTAGGTGCTGTTCTTATCGCAGGCGGAAACGCAGTTCCCGGAAACGATGGCGCCGTCCATGGTCTCGTTCGGATGGATGAGCGAAGGAATGATTTTCTTCGCGTCCACGCCGTAGACGTAGGTGTCGTGGAGAAGTCCCTGGGTCTGGAGCATGTAGATGTAGGCGACTTTCGGGAGTTCCGGGTAGGCCTTCATCGCTTCGGCGAAGCAGGGCAGCTCGTAGCTCTCTGTTGCGTCTACATGCGCACCGGCTTTCCAAGCGGCTTCGGCGATGTAGAACGCGGCGCGGAATCCGGCCATGCGGCAGGCTTTCTCGTAGTCGTGGGCTTCGAGGCCTTCGACGGGTTCGATGACGAGGATTGCGTTCATCGTCTTGGAGAACGGCGTGTAGTCAGCGCCGGCGCCCTGCATGTCGATGATGCCTTCCTGGAATCCGACGATGCGGCCGCAGGTGAGTACCGCGGCGCCTTCGAGGACGAAGGTCTTTCCGCTTCCGACGGTCTCAACGTCGCTCAGCATTCCGGGGAATACCTGGCCGGCGCCTTCGGTCTTGTAGCGCGGTTCGATTACGTCCTTGACGGGGCAGATGCGGACGGATTCGCCGGGACGGGCGAGGTCGGCGTCCAGCGTCTTGAAGTGTTCAGCGTCGGCAGCGGCGGCGAGGAACTCTTCTTTGTTGATCTGAAGAGTGCCGTCGGCAAGGAGCGCTGTCTTGTCGCCCCAAGCTATGTTCTTAACTTTTGCCTTCTGCAGTTCGAGTTTCATAGTGATCCTCCTTGTGGTGTTATTGATGGGAAGCAGCGCGCGCAAAACAGTTATTTATCGACCACCTCCGAGTAGCTTTTGACCGGAGATGTCAATAATCCATACTGCCGGAAGGTCTCCTCCAGCAGTATCATGTCCATATAACGGAAATCTCTTTCTATGTTGTCGGCGAGCCGGCCCGGAGGCATTATCCAGTGCGAATTTTCATAGAAACGCACCGAATCTTCGATGAGGGACAGCGACTGTGCGTCCGGCAGGCCGCCGTTTCCGCCGTTGTTTTTCCGCAGCACCAGCGTGCGGTAGGGCTGCTGGTTCGGTTTGAAGTTGCCGTAGAACGGGCTCGCGAGAAGCTCCCAGCCGCTCTGGACCAGGGCGCGCCCTTTCTTAAGTACGTCGAGCGACAGCGCGTCCATGAATTCAAAGGATTTAACTATTCCTTTGAGCGCGGGGTTGTTTGATATGCAGATATAAGAAAACGAGGACAAACCCATAGGAACACCGCCATCCGATGATATTCCCCTGTTTTCGTCCTCGTTGAAGCCAACGATTCCAGAGTGCCGTCCAACGGTAATCCCTTGTGCCTGAGAGTTTCAGCCTTCCCGGCCTTGCCCCTTCGGCGCCCGTGTGGAGAGAGGGTCTCTCTTACCGCCTTCATCCGGCTTGTTAAGAGTATAACAATATGGTTGTTGCGATGTCAACGCCGCCGAAGAACCGAAATGTCCGCAAAGTTGCCGAAAACCGCGTCTTTTTGTAATGCGGCATAAAAAAGAGACGGGCTCTGCGAAGAAACCCGTCTCTTTTTATTCTGACGCTGAAGCGCAGATTTTTACCACTTAAGCCCGGTGATGAAGACCGCGGTGATGCAGACCGGAGCTATGAGGCGGCAGATCCAGAGCCACGCCTTGTAGAACTTGAATCTGAGCTCGCCGCGGTTGCTTATCTCGTCGAGCGCGCCTTTGGTCCAGATCCAGCCGACGAAGATGGAGACGAAGATTCCGCCTATCGGCATTATCGCGTTGTTCGTGATGAAGTCGAGCGCGTCGAGGAAGTCCTTGCCGAAGACCTGCGGGATGTGCCCGCCGACCGAGAGCGCGGAGGGGACGCCGAGCAGCGTGATTGCCGCGCCCATCGCCAGCGCCGACTTCGCGCGGTTCCAGTGCAGCTCGTCGACGGCGAAGGTGACGACGACCTCAAAGAGCGATATGCACGACGTGAAGGCGGCGATGAAAAGCAGCGCGAAGAAGGCGAAGGAGAAGAGCGCGCCCATCGGCATCTGCGCGAAGACCGCGGGCAGCGTGACGAACGTAAGTCCCGGGCCGGAGCCTGCGTCTATGCCGAATGCGAAGACCGCGGGGAAGATTACGAGCCCGGCCATGAAGGCGACGGAGGTGTCGAGCAGTACGATCGTGCGCGTCAGCTTCGGCATATCCTCATGCGAGCCGAGGTAGCTTCCGTAGGTTATCATGATCCCCATTCCGAGCGAGAGCGAGTAGAAGCCCTGGCCGACGGCGGCGAGAATACCTTCCGCGCTCACCTTGGAGAAGTCGGGCAGCAAATAGAAGCGCAGCCCGGCCTCCGCGCCCGGAAGAGTGACGGAGCGGACGATGAGAATCAGGATGATGACGAAGAGCGCCGGCATGAGCACCTTGCAGCTCTTCTCTATGCCGCCGCTTATCCCGCGGTAGGCCACCCCGACGACCGCCCCCATGACAACCACTAGGCAGAGTATCGTCAGCACGGGGTCGGAGACGAACGCGACGAAGGCGTCGGCAGCGCCGCCAGACGCCGCCGCCTGCTCCATAAGGCCTCCGAGAGATTTGAACATATAGGCGACGGTCCATCCCGTTATTACGGAGTAGTAGGAAAGTATGACGAATGCGCAGAAAAAGCCGAGCCATCCGACGAGCGGCCACGCGCCGCCGCCGAGTTTCTTGAACGAGCCGACGGAGTCGAGCCGGGCCTTGCGTCCTATCGCAAGCTCTGCAAGCATTACGGAAGTTCCGATGAAGATGACGAAAAGCAGATAGATGACGACGAGCGCGCCGCCGCCGTATTTGCCCGTGATGTACGGGAAGCGCCATACGTTGCCGAGGCCTATCGCGGAACCTGCGGCGGCCATGATAAAGCCGAACTTACTTCCCCACTGTTCCCTGTTTCCAGAATTGGATTCCAAAGGACCCACTCCTTTCAGATTTACCGCGGCGATAAAATAAACATAATTACAGACATTACGTATTTATATCTGTCTCCGCGGCCTTTTCACTTATATAGCACAGATACGGCATGAAAACAAATGTCAGACAAGTTTATTTTATTTTCCGCCTTGTTTTATATGCCTTTTTTAGCGGCGTGTTTTATTTTCTTCGCGCGAAATTCAGTCGGCGTATAGGCGGCGCGCGATAAAAAATAAACCGCACAGCCCTTTCGGGTCCGTGCGGTTTATTTTTTATTTCTGTCAGTCTTCGGCGGGTATGTTTACCCTCGCAATGTCGAGCGCGCGTCCGGTCTCTCCGTCTATCTCGACGACGACGCCCTGGAACCTCACGCGCTCCTCGCATACCTCGAAGCGGCTAGGCGTCCCCATGAGAAATTTCGGCATCACGGAGTCCGCGCTCATGCCGATTATCCCTCCGTGTCCGCCGGTCATTCCCGCGTCCGAGAGGAAAGCCGTGCCTCCCGGCATTATCTCCTCGTCGGCGGTCTGCACGTGCGTGTGCGTCCCCACAATCGCGGAAACGCGCCCGTCGAGGTAGACGCCCAGCGCGCGTTTCTCCGACGTGGCTTCGGCGTGGATGTCGACGAATACGGACGGAACCGCGCAGTCTGCAAGTATTGCGTCGGCGGTCCGGAAAGGACAGTCGAGCGGCGGCATGAAGGTCCGTCCCTGCAGGCAGAGGACGGCGAGCTTCTCCCCGTTCTTCTCGTAGACCGCGAAGCCGCGTCCCGGCGTCCCCTTAGGGTGGTTAGCGGGGCGCAGGACGTTCGGCTCGGAGTCGAGCATCGGGACGAAGTCCTTTTTGTCCCAGACGTGGTTGCCGTTGGTCAGAACGTCTATCCCGGCGGAGAACAGCTCGTGCATGACCTTTTCCGTAAGGCCGAAGCCCGCGGCGCTGTTTTCGCCGTTCGCTATGACGAAGTCGAAGCCGCCGAACTCCGCGCGCAGGCGGGGAATCATCCTCGCTGCAGCTTCGCGTCCGGGGCGTCCCATGATATCTCCAATAAACAATACGCGCATAACGAAGCCTATTTTGCGTACTCTACGGCGCGGGTTTCCCTGATCAGAGTTACCTTTATCTGGCCGGGATATCTGAGCTCTTCTTCTATCTTGCGGGCGATGTCGTAGGCGAGTTTCTGCATCTCGCCGTCGTCCGTAACGGTCGGCGCGACCGCCACGCGCACCTCGCGCCCAGCCTGTATCGCGAATGCTTTGCTGACGCCGGAGAAGGTCTTCGCGACCTCTTCGAGCTTTTCCAGACGCTTCACGTAGGCGTCGAGGCTCTCGCGGCGCGCTCCGGGGCGCGACGCGCTGACGGCGTCCGCGGCGGCGACCAGCACGGCGTATATCGTCTGCGGCTCCTCGTCCTCGTGGTGCGAGGCTATCGCGTTGACGATGTC
>DVKA01000050.1 GCA_018716365.1 Candidatus Caccocola faecipullorum | reverse complement strand
CGACAACTGGAAGCTCTCATAAAAATCACAAAAAGCTGTGCTATAATCCGCGAAAGCTCGCGGAAAACGACAAAACCGGCGCAGGCCGGGAATCAAGAAAGGACTGGTAACATGAAGAAACTCCTAACGCTGGCGCTCGCCGCCGCGATGATGGCTGGAGCCGCGCAGTTCGCGCTCGCGGCGGAAGACGACGGCGCAAGCTCGATAATGGCGCAGATCAACTCCTTCAAAGCGACGAACCAGGAAAAGACCGGCGGAGCAGTCTCCGAAGACAAAGCTGAGACGCAGGCCCCGGCCGCGGCGGAGGAAAGCGAAGCTCCCGAACAGACGCAGCCGGCACAGCAGGCAGAGACCCCGGCGGCGCCCAACCCGGCGGCCGCGGCGGTCGATCAGATAGTGCGCGAAGCTGCGCAGCAGGCCGCGCAGGAAGCCGGAGACGCCGGCAACAACCGCGGCATAGTAGCAGTCCCGGCGCAGGAGGCCGCGGACGAATCCGAGCCCGAGCCGCAGCCTTCCGCGCCTGAAGCTCAGACCGAACCCGCAGCTCCGGCGAAGCCCGCGACAGTCCAGATACCGTCCCAGCCCGCAGCCGCGGCGACCGCTCCTTCCGCTCCGGCCTCCTCTGCCGAGATGCCCGCTGGCCGTCCGCTGAACCCGTCGTCCATGCAGGCCGGAACGCCAGAGACACGGGAGAGCATCCTCGTCAGCGCCGACTGGCTCAAAGCCAACATCAAGAACGTCGTGCTCGTAGACTCCCGCCCCGAAAGCCTCTACCTCGGCGGACACATCCCCGGAGCGGTCAACGCGCCGTGGACCTACTTCGCCAACATGAACGCGAAGCAGGGCACGGACAAATGGGGGACTATATGGCCTGAAGCGACGATGGCGAAACGCATAGGCGCGCTCGGCATCAACGGCAAAAAGACCGTAGTCGCCTACTGCGACGCGGGCGGCTGGGGACAGAGCGGCTGGACGCTCTGGATACTCCGCCAGGCCGGAATCAAAAACGCGAAAATACTCGAAGGCGGCATAGGCGCGTGGAAGGCAGCCGGCGGACAGCTTGCGAAAAACAAAGTCAAGAACAAGACAGTAGCCTTCACGATAAGCAAGTACGTGCCGAACTACACCGCGACGACGCAGTGGATAAACGACAACCTCGGCAAGCCCGGCCTCGCGATCATCGACGTGCGCACGCAGCCTGAATTCAACGGAAAAATCCGCCCGTTCCAGGAGAAGCGCGCGGGACACCTCCCCGGCGCGGTCAACATCTCGCGCGAGAACTTCGTGACCGAACAGGGACACTTCAAGAGCGCCGAGGAAGTCGCCGCGCTGCTCGCCCCCTACGGAATCACGACCGACACCGAGATAGTCGTCTACGATACGGCGGGCGTCCGCTCGGCCTTCGTCACGATGCTCCTGCGCTACGCGGGCTTCACGAAGAGCCAGAGCTACGACGCAGGCTTCCAGGCCTGGGCCGGCAACCCCGACCTTCCGCTGGTGAAGCCGTAAGCGCCGCGTAAAAGAAACGAACGCACACGAAGCCGCCGCTCCGTCGAGGACGCGGCGGCTTTTTCATGCGCGCGGCGCGGGCTTAAAAATTTGCCGGGGCGGCACAGTCTCCGTTGTAAGGTCGATTAGCATAAAGCGGCGCGGCGGACTTTTCCTCAATTGCGCGCCGCGGCGGCGAGTCTGCGAAAATTCCGCGGCTCGACGAAAAACGAAAAAAGCCGCCGGTCTCAAGCCGCGGCTCTTTCCTATGCGTTTGGTCGTTTTCGTAAATTCATGGCGCGCGTCTGCGTTCGACGCCTGCGCCGCCGGTTTGGCGCGGGCGGGCTCGTTTGATGCCTGCGGCGTCGGTTTGAGGCGCGCGGCGCGAACCGGCGGCGCTGCCGGCGCGTTTACTCCTCCGCCGGCGAATCGCCGGATTTTTCTTCGCTTTGCTCTTCTTCCGTTTCGATGGCTTTTCTCTCGCGTTCGAGCTCTTCGAGGTAGCTCTTCCAGAGCCTCAGCGCCGCGACGGCGAAGACCGTGCCGCACGAAAGCCCCGCCGCGATGGGCACGGGCTTCGGCACGCCCATAGCGTAGCTGCCGAGGCCGCCGAGCGCGTAGCCGTAGGCGACGATGGTCGATATTGAAAGGATGAGCACGATAAGTCTTTTGTTCATGGCGATTATTTTACGGCCCGCGGGCGAGGCTGTCAAAAATTTTCCGGCGGCGCTGATTTATGTTCTATTTTGTTGCGCGCGCGCGTTTTTATGCTAAGATTGTTAGTTGTGTTTGTTCTACACCGTGTGCGCGCGGAGCGCATACGTCAGTTTTAGGGGGATGTTTTAAGAATGCTGCATCGGATGTACAACACCTCGTCGGATTCCGTGTATATGGAGCTGCGCGGAAAGATTCTGAGCCGCGAGCTGAAGCCGGCCCAGAGGCTGCTTGAGGTTAAAATAGCGAACGAAATGGGAGTGAGCCGCACGCCGGTGCGCGAGGCGCTGCGCAGGCTTGCGAACGAGGGGCTTGTGAAGATCGTGCCGAACAGCGGCGCGCGCGTCGCTTCGCCCTCTTCGCACGAGATGGACAATTCGTATTCCGTCCGCGGGTATCTTGAGAATATGAGCGTCGAGCTCGCGTGCCGCACCGGTATGGACAAGCGCACGCTCGAACGTCTCGACGGCCTGGTGCGCGACGGCGACGCCGCCTACGACGCGGGCGACGTGGACGCCTTCCTAGCCGCGAACAACGATTTCCACCGCGTCATCGCGGAGGCGGGGAAGAATTACGTGCTGAGCGAGTACGTAGACAATATAATCCAGCGAACGAACGTTTATATTTATTTTTACAGCAAGTTCATAGAGGCGGAGAACAAGTCGTCCGGCGAGCACCGCGCTATTCTGCGCGCGATCGCGCAGCGCGACAGGATCGGCGCCCAGGAGCTCATGAAGCAGCATCTGGAGCGCGTGCACGCGATGTTCTCGGAGGCCGCCGCCAAGGCGAAGGAAATGGAGTAGAGGGGGACCCGCAGAAATTATGCCTAATATGACCAATATACCGTCGTTTGACCTTACAAGAAATTACGCGCGCGTTAAGGAGGAAATCAACGTCGCGGTGCTTCGAGTGCTCGAGACGCAGCATTTCATCCTCGGCCCCGAGGTTGAGGCGCTCGAACGCGAGCTCGCCGCCTATCTTGAGGTGAAGAACGCCGTCGGCTGCGCGTCGGGTACTGATTCACTCGTGCTTGCGATGATGGCGCTCGACCTGAAGCCCGGCGACGAGGTCATCACGACGCCGTTCACGTTCTTCGCATCAGTGAGCTGCATCACGCGCTGCGGCGGCACGCCGGTCTTCGCCGACGTCGACCCCGTCACGTACAACATTAAATCTGAGGATATTCTCTCAAAGATTACTCCGCGCACGAAGGCCGTGCTGCCCGTCCATCTCTTCGGGCAGATGTGCCCGCTTGAAGAGATCCGCGACGAGCTTGCTTCGCGCGGCATCGCTCTTGTCGAGGACTGCGCGCAGGCGATAGGCGCGCACCGCATGATAGACGGGCGCGTCGCGCGCAGCGGTTCGGTGGGGAAGATGGGCTGCTTCTCCTTCTTCCCGACTAAGAATCTCGGCTGCTACGGCGACGGCGGCATGGTTGCGATAGCGGACGACGAGGAGCTCGCCGCGAGGATCCGCCGCCTGCGCGTCCACGGAGCGGGGACGACCTATTTCCACGAAGAGGTTGGTCTCAACAGCCGCCTCGACGCGCTTCAGGCCGCTATTCTGCGCGTGCGGCTGCGCCATCTCGAAGGCTGGAACGAAGAGCGCCGCATCGTAGCGGGACGCTATATGATGCTCTTCGGCGAGAAGGGGCTGCTCGACTTCATCACGCCGCCCGCGGAGCTTCCCGGCGGACGCCACGTCTATCACCAGTACGTCGTTCGCGCGAAGCGCCGCGACGAGCTCCAGAAGTATCTTGCGGAGCGCGGCGTGACGACCCGCGTCTACTACCCGCTGCCGCTGCACCTCCAGCACTGCTTCGCCAACCTCGGCTACAAGAAGGGCGATTTCCCGGTTGCCGAGGCTCTCGCGGAGGACGTGCTCGCGCTGCCGATGTTCCCCGAGCTGCTGCCGGAGGAGCAGGAGCGCATAGTGAGCGAAATTGCCGGTTTTTACGCTAAACACGCATAAACGGCGGTAAATATCGTATAATAGGAGTAATTTTAGATAACGTGGAGGTGTGCGGATGATATATCCGTTTTTTGACCCGACAGTGATCGTGCTCATTCCCGCCATACTGCTCTCGCTCTGGGCGCAGTTCAAGGTGAAGGGCGCTTTTGCGAAATACAGCGAGGTCCGGGCCATGAGCGGCCTTTCCGCCGAGGAGGTTTCCCGCAGGCTGC
>DVKA01000049.1 GCA_018716365.1 Candidatus Caccocola faecipullorum | reverse complement strand
GACCTCGACGCTGCTGACGCTGCTCGTCATTCCCGTCGTCTATCTGATTTTCGACGACATTACCGACAGGGTCAAAGCTTCGATACGGCGCTTCAACGCATACAGGCGTCTGAAAAGTCATGGGAGGGGCGCGTGATGAATAAAAGAACAACGGCTTCTATGTCGTCCCGCAAATTTTCAGTGCGGGACCTCCGTTCCGAAGTCAAGCCGCGCGGCTGCGCCGCCGCCTCATTGGAGCGCCGCGCAGCGACGTTCCTGCTCGCGGCCTGCATAGCGGTATTCGCGGCTTCGCAGTGCTTCGCCGGTACGGCCCCGCTGAAAATAGCCGAAGCCGTCTCGATAACGCTGAAAAACAACTCCGAACTGCGCTCGCTGCGGCAGGAGCTTATAAAGGCCGAGGCCTTCAAGCTCGCTGCGGACGGCACGCTGCTGCCCTCCGTCTCCGCAAACGGCACGGCGGGCTGGCAGCGCGAGCCGCAGACCAACGACGGCGAGCGCGACGACGACCGCAGCGCCGAAGCGACGCTCGAGCAGGTCGTCTACTCCGGCGGTCGCAACAGCGCGATACGCGCGCAGTCGCCGCAGGTGCGCACGATAGCCGAAATGGCGATAGCCGACGGCGAGAACGGCGCGGTCGGCGAGCTCTTCGCACGCTTCTACAACGTGCTGCTCCAGAAGAAATACATCGAGGCCGAGCAGGACGCCGTGAAGACCTCCGAGCTTCACCTCCGCGAGGTCTCGCGCATGTGCGACGTAGGCCTCGCCAACCGTCTCGAGGTGATACGCGCGCAGCAGCAGCTCGCGGAAAACCTCGCCGCGCTCGCGACGGCGCGCGGAGCCTTCGAAGCCGCCGAAATTTCATTGATGAACTACATGGGCATCGAGCCCGGAGCGCGCCGCGCCGTCGAAGGCGAGCTTTACGAGCCTGCGATAAAGGGCGGACGCGCCGAGTCGCTCGCGCTCGCCTCGCAGTTCCGCGCCGACCGCCGGCAGCTCGAAGAGCAGATAAAATACCAGACGAACCAGATAAAGATAGAGCGCAGCGAAATGCTGCCGCAGGTGACCGCGGGCCTGTCCGCCGGATGGCTCAGCCCATACCGCCAGCGCGACGAGAGCTCCGACACGTGGCGCGCCGAGGTCCGCCTATCGATACCGATATTCGACCGCAACGTCACGCGCCGCGCCGTCATGGAGGCGAAGGCCGTGCGCGAGCAGGACAAGATAGCGCTCGAACAGAAGGAGCTCGACATCAAGTCCGAAGTCGAGACGGCGTGGACGGAAATCGAGACGAACCGCGAAAACCTCGCCGCATCCGCAGAGGCGCTGCGCCTCGCGCGCGAATCGCTGCGCCTCGCAGAAGTCGGCTACCGCGAGGGCGTCACGCCGCAGCTCGACCTGCTCACGGCGCAGTCAGACCTCACGGCCGCGCAGCTCGAATACAACCGCGCCCAGTACAACTGCATAATAGCCGCCGTCGCGCTCAAGATGACGGAGGGAACGATAACGACATGGAACGGGGAGAGCATATAAGATGAAGATACAGAAACGCCCGCGCTTCGGCAAGGCCTTAATCATAGTCGCGCTCGTCGCCGTCACGGCGGCGACGTGGGTCTACGCGCGAAGGGAGACGCTCTTCGACAAGCCCACCGATCCGTCGCTGCTCACGCCGATAGTCAGGACCGAGATACTCAGGGCCGACCGCACGATGTCGAGCCGCATAGTCCAGAATATGCAGGTCGACGCAGTCGAGCGCGTCGAGCTGCTGCCGCGCGTCACGGGCCGCCTCCTCGCGCTCCACGTCAAACAGGGCGACCGCGTCAAAAAGGGACAGGTCGTCGCCACGCTCGAACACGAACAGCAGGACGCGCTGATACTCTCAACGATAGCGCAGGCGGCCTCCGCACGCGCCGACACTGAAAGGGCGCGCGCCGAAATGCTCAACGCCAAGACGGACCTCGACCGTTACAGCCGCCTCGTAAAAGAGGGCTTCAGCACGCAGCAGCAGTACGACGCGATACAGACCGAATACACCAGCGCCGAGGCGTCGTACCGCGCCGCGCTCGCAAAGGAAAAGCAGTACGCCGCCGAAGAGAAGCGCGTGAAATCCGAAAAAAACGATTACATCATACGCGCGCCGATAGACGGAATCGTGCTCAACGACTACTCGCTGACCGCGGGCGCCATGATCTCCCCCTCGTCTCCGATACTCGACATCGCCGACCCGCGTATGCTCAAGGCCACGCTGCGCGTCCCGGAGCTTAAAATATTCAGCGTCGCCGTCGGTATGCCCGTCTCGCTGCGCTTCGACGCGCTGCCCGGCGAGAGCTTCGACGGCAGCGTCACGCGCATAGACCAGTACGTAGACCCCGCGACGCGCACCAGCAGCGTCGAAATAGTGCTCGACAACGAGAAACACGCCGGCGGACGGCTGCGCCCCGGAATGTTCGGGCAGGCCGCGATAGTTGAAAAATCCTACGCCGGAACGCTGACGATCCCCGAAGGCGCGCTCCACGCAAGCGAAACGGGATACTACGTCTACATCGTCAAAGACGGCAAAGCCGCGCAGCGCGAAATCTCGACGGGCATACAGGACGGCGGGCGCGTGCAGGTGACGGGCGGCCTCGCCGAAGGCGACGAAGTCATCATCTTCGGCGGCAACAACCTGCGCGACGGAGAGGCCGTGACAGTAAGGAACTGACGCCGCGTCATGGCGGATTGGAAACGTCAGACCTCCGAGACCTACCGCGTCGGAATACTGCTCGCCGCGGCGGGCGGCTTTCTCGACGCGTACACATTCATCAGCCGCGGCCACGTCTTCGCCAACGCGCAGACCGGAAACATCGTCCTCTTCGGCGTCAGCCTCGCGCGCGGCGACCTAGCAGGCGCTGGCTGTTATCTTATGCCGATAGCCGCCTTCTTCTGCGGAATCATGCTCGCCGAACTCGTCAAGGAATCTATGCGCGAAAGCCGCTCCATCCACTGGCGGCAGGTAATCATCGCCGCCGAGATAGCCGCGCTCACAGCCGTCGCCTTCGTCCCGAACGGCGACGCCGCGGATATGTGCGCAAACGTCGTAGTCTCATTCATCTGCTCGCTCCAGGTCGAAGCCTTCCGAAAAGTCCACGGCCGCGCCTACGCGACGACGATGTGCACCGGCAACCTGCGCAGCGCGACCGAGAACCTCTACAAATACCGCAGCACCGGCGACCGCGAACAGCTCCGTTCGAGCCTCGAATACTTCGGAATAATCCTCTTCTTCATAATCGGAGCCGCCGCCGGCGCGCTGCTAACCGCCGCGCTCTCGATAAAAGCCGCGCTGATCCCCGCCGCCCTCCTCTCCGCTGTCTTCGTCCTAATGTGCCGCGAAAAAGTCTAAAGCCCCGCCCCTGCGGAAAAGCGTATCGCCGCACACACTTTTTTTGAGAAAAAGTGTATCGTGCACCACACTTTTCCGCACTTCACAAATGTAGTAATATATCTTCAAAGATAAGGAGGCGGCGGTCATGAGCATAACGACAGTAACAAGCAGAGAGTTCAACCAATACGCAGGCGAGGCGAAGAAAGCGGCGAACAGCGGCCCCGTCTTCATAACGGACAGAGGAAGGCCGTCGCACGTGCTGCTCAGCTTCGAGGAATACCAGCGGCTCACGCACAGCCGCCGCAGCATAGCGGACGCGCTCTCGCTGCCGGGCGTCGAGGATGTCGAGTTCGAGCCGCCGAAGGCGGAAATCAAAGCCGCCGAGGCGGATTTGTCGTGATGTACCTGCTTGATACGAACGTAGTGTCGGAGCTGCGCAAGGCGGCATCGGGCAAAGCCGACGCGAACGTCGCGGCGTGGGCGTCACGCATTGACGCCTCGGAACTTTTCATATCGGCGATAACCGTCATGGAAATTGAAATGGGCGTCATGCGTATAGAGCGGCGCGACGCGGCGCAGGGGGCCGTCCTGCGCCGCTGGTTCGAGACGCGCGTCATTCCTGAATTTGCAGAAAGGACGCTTCCCATCGACGCCGCAGTTGCGCGCCGCTGCGCGCGGCTCCACGTTCCAGACACACGCTCCGAGCGGGACGCCCTCATCGCCGCGACGGCGCTGGTCCATTGCATGACAGTTGTAACGCGCAACACGGCGGACTTCGCCACGACCGGCGTCCCTCTTATTAATCCATGGGAGCCGCAGGAATAAATCAACCTGCGTAAGATACGAAGTCCGGCGATGCGCGGCTGCGTAATTTACTCGCCAGTTCATCGTAACAATTTTCTATCCGCGCAATTTTTATCGGATACAAAAAAGGCATACCGATTAAATTTATCGATATGCCCCACGCTGCACCGGTTACGCTGAAATTTACTTCGCCGCGTATTCCACGAGCATTTTAAAGAAATTGTGATGGAACATATCCTTATCTGCGAGCGATTCGGGGTGCCACTGCACGCCTATCAGCCCTTTTTCGTAGCCGGGCATCGCTATGCCTTCGATGATTCCGTCGCCGGTCGCGGCCGTAACGATAAAGCCTTCCGCGAGTCTGTCGATCGCCTGATGATGCGCGGAGTTGACCTTCACGACCGCGCCGCCCGTCGGCGGGAGGAAGCGCGGCTCAAGAATATTCACCGTATGCGCGTACCCGTCCATGGGATAGGGCGTCTGGTGAATCGTCCAATCCGGGTTCATCCTGTTGATGTCTTGGTGGATTGTGCCGCCAAAGACGATGTTCATCATCTGCTGGCCGCGGCATATTCCAAAGATCGTCTTGCCTTTTTCATAGGCTTTTTTCATCAGCGCATATTCGAACGCGTCTCGCTGCGCGTCCATGTCGAGGCTGCCGTCCGGCTCTTCGCCGTAGAGCGCGGGATTTATATCGGCTCCGCCGCAGAAGAGGAAAGCGTCGTATTTTTCAGCGTCAGTCTCAATCTCGTCTTCGCAGCTCTTGACGGAGAGCAGCTCCGCGGCGCCGCCCGCCATTCTGATATGGCGCAGCATCTTGCCTGTAAGGCAGAGCCGCTGCCAGCACGTTTCAACAACGCCGCGCTCCGCGCAGTCGAACAAAGTATCTGTGAAAGAATCGTAAAACGCGGACGAAGCCACGCCTATCAAAGGTCTCATAATATCCCCCTCAAATATTGGAAAAGGCGCGCCCGCGCCGAAAGTAAAAAGAAAATACCCCGTACTCTGCGCGCGGGGTATTTCTGTCCGTCAAGCCATAAGCCGCAGGAGCTATTTGCTTATCTGGGTGCTTGTGATTTTCTCGTACTTGTCAGGTATCTGCACATCCGTCGTGTGCATGTAGCCTTTGCCGAAAATATAGGTGTCCTGATAGAGCATTATATATTTTCTGTTTCTCACTCCGGTGCCGAGGTCGAGGTATCTCTTGCCGTGCCATTTTACTCCGGGTGTGTATTTTTCAAAACAGGCGACGAAATCCTTTACGTTGCCGAGCTTCGCCTTCTCCTCGACTATTCTCTTGCCGTACTCGACCATCGCGCAGCTCATGCTCCACGGCACGGAGGCGCTCCACGTTCCCATGCGTCCCTTGCCGCCCGCCGCGACGACGGTCTTTTCTATTTTCTTCATTATTTCAGGCCAGTTGCCGGACTCTTTGGTAAGGTCGATGCCGAAGGCTCCCGGGTAGCCGAGTATCGGCGACGGGTCGTCCTGCTCGATGAAGAGGCCGCCGTGCTTGGCTATCTGTCTCAAGAGAGGCTCCGTCTGCGCGTCGTTCGTGCAGTAAAAAGCCGTCTCTTTTCCATATTTTTCAAGCCACGCGGGGACTTTTTCAAGGATGAACTGCTGCGCGCCCGCCACGCCGACGTCGCTCACGGGGTCCGGCGCGGTTTCAAACGAGAATTTTATGCCGAGGTCTTTGCATGCGGCCTCCATTATCGCGCGCTTGCGCGCCTGAAGCTCGTAGCTCTGATGGCGCGGGAAGGAAATCATGACGAAATTCTTCGCGCCCAGCTCCTTCGCCGTGTGGACGATGAGATAGCCTCTCGATATGCTGTCGCCGACGGCGCTGAAATCAGAAATCGACGAAATTACGTTCGGGTCCTCGTGCGGCGAGCCGGAGAGGCATATAACGTCGCTCCGTTTTTCTTTGATTCTGCGGAAAGCCTCCGTCGTGCCGGGAACGGCGTCGTTGACAACTACGACCTTGACCTTCGGGTCGTCGGCGAGGCCGACTATCTGCGATATGGTCGTCTCCATCTCCTGCATGAAGTTGTCCGGGAATGTTACGTGCTTGATCATTCCGCCGTCGGAGGCGTCTCCATACTCTTTAATAACCCTCTCCGCTCCGCGGTATGCGTCCTCCGCCTGCGACACGGTCGGCGTCGCTATGCCGATACGGAAGGCCGGTTCCGCAAAAGCCGCCGCCGCGCATAAAACGACGGCGCAGCACGAAACGGCGAGACCTGAGAAAAACTTCTTCATCACGATTAAATCTCCGCCTTTACAGTATGATAAAACTACTGCGGGACATTATACCCAAAACTGCGCGGATTTTTTTCGTTCAGAGCGACAAGTTTTTCGCAGAAAAAATACTCCCGTCCGTGCGGCGGTACTATACTTTCGCGGACGGCGCGGAAAAATAAAAAAACGGGCCGGAGATATTCCGGCCCTGCGGCTTTCGCCGCGCACTGTTGGGAGAGTTTCTATATTGACGCTTTATGCAAGCGGTTATTTTTTCACAGTTTCCTTGTCGAAGTAGCAGCTCTTGAGCAGCTCCGCCATCTGCGCGGGCGTTATCTTGCGCGGGTTCGAGCCTGTGCATGCGTCGCCGACGGCGAGTTCTGCCACGTGCGGCAGCTTCTCCATGAACTCCTTCTCGTCGATGATGCCGCCCTCGTAGTCCTTTATGCGCGACGGGATATTCAGCTCCGCGTTCATCTCGTTGATGCGGTTCACGAGAGCTTCCACCAGCTCCGCCGTCGTCGCGCCCTCAAGGTGCAGGAAGCGCGCTATCTGCGCGTAGCGCTCCGCGGCCTCAGGCTCCACCGCGTTGAAGCGGATGACCTTCGGCAGATACATCGCGTTCGCCGCGCCGTGGACTATGTGGCCGCCGCTGAAAGCCGCGCCCGTCTTATGCGCCATTGAGTGGACTATGCCGAGCAGCGCGTTCGAGAAGGCCATGCCCGCGAGGCACTGCGCGTCGTGCATCTTCGCGCGCGCCGCCATGTCGCCGTTATAAGATTTTACGAGATTCGCGCTGATCAGCTCTATCGCGTGCAGCGCAAGCGGGTCGGTGTACTCGCAGTGCAGCGTCGAGACGTAGGCCTCTATCGCGTGCATCATCGCGTCCATGCCCGTGTGCGCCGTCAGCTTCTTCGGCATCGTCTCCGCAAGCTCCGGGTCCACAATCGCCACGTCCGGCGTGATGTTGAAGTCAGCGAGCGGATATTTGACGCCCTTCGCGTCGTCCGTAATGACGGAGAAAGCCGTCACCTCAGTCGCCGTCCCAGAGGTCGAGGGAATAGCGCAGAAGCGCGCCTTCGTGCGCAGCGTCGGGAAGCTGAACGGAACGCAGAGCTGCTCGAACGTCGTCTCGGGGTGCTCGTAGAAAACCCACATAGCCTTCGCCGCGTCTATCGGCGAGCCGCCGCCCATCGCCACAATCCAGTCGGGCTGGAACTCGCGCATCGCGGCCGCGCCGCGCATAACCGTCTCGACAGACGGGTCCGGCTCGACGCCTTCGTAGAGGCGCACCTCCATCCCCGCTTCTTTCAGATACTGCTCCGCTTTATCAAGGAAGCCGAAACGTTTCATGCTTCCTCCGCCGACGACCACCATCGCCCTCTTGCCGCGAAGATTTTTCAGCTCGGCCAGAGCGCCCTTTCCATGATACAGATCGCGCGGTAATGTAAATCTTGCCATAATCTATCTCCTCCTTGCACGCAGCCGGTATTCGTCCGGCGCATTCGTTATCTCGTTCACATTTATTATTTTATACGGCGGCGCTCTGTTTAGTAGATACGAAAATTTTATATCGCTATACTCTTATCGATATACCCTTATCAAATCCAAGCCGCCTTGACAAGCCGCGCGCCGCGTCGCACAATTGAGACGGCATAAGTTATGACAATTCATCCGACACGGAGGTGCCGCAATGCACAAGCTTGTACTTATCAGACACGGGGAAAGCTCGTGGAACAAAGAAAACCGCTTCACTGGATGGCAGGACGTCCCGCTCTCCGAGAAGGGCCTCGCCGAAGCGAAGGCCGCAGGCGAACTTCTTAAAAAAGAGGGCTACGTATTCGACAAGGCCTACACCTCGGTGCTGCGCCGCGCGATAAAGACGCTCTGGTGCGTGCTTGAGGAGACCGATCTCATGTGGATACCGGTCGAGAAATCATGGAAGCTCAACGAACGCCACTACGGCGCGCTGCAGGGACTCAACAAGGCCGAGACCGCGGCGAAGTACGGCGACGCGCAGGTCAAAATCTGGCGCCGCAGCTACGCGACGCGCCCGCCGCTCCTTGAGCAGAGCGACGAACGCTGGCCAGGACACGAAGCGCGCTACGCATCCGTGCCCGCGGCGGAGCTCCCGCTCGGCGAATGCCTCGAAGACACCGTAGCGCGCGTCGTCCCCTACTGGGAGAACGTCATAGCGCCCGACATCCGCGCCGGAAAGCGCATAATAATAGCCGCGCACGGCAACAGCCTCCGCGCGCTCGTCAAATACCTCGACGGCGTATCGGAGCAGGACATCGTCGAGCTCAATATCCCGACCGGCGTCCCGCTCGTCTACGAACTCGACGGCGAGCTCAAGCCCATAAAGCACTACTACCTCGGCGACGCCGAAGCGATAGCCGCAGCGCAGGCAGCCGTCGCCAATCAGGGCAAAGCGAAACAATAGAGAAAAACGTCAGAAAACGGCGCGCCCATCACGCAGGTGAAGGGCGCGTTTTTTGTGCGCCGCGCCGCGTGATGTAAAATCTTACAAAATCCCCGCACGAAAGGAAAGATTCAGATGAAATTGACGCTCCAGCTCATCGAAGCCTACCTCCGGCGCCTTGCGGAAGACGAGCGCAGCGCGGCGACGATCGGGAAATACCGCCGCGACCTGCTGCGTTTCTACGAATTTCTGCCCGAAGACAAAACCATCGACAAAAGCGCCGTACTCGGCTGGAAAGAAACCCTCGTCGCGCGCCGCTACGCGAGCTCGTCGGTCAACGTCATGCTCGCCTCGGTCAACGGCCTGCTGACATTCGCGGGCCGCCCCGAGTGGCGTGCGAAATTCCTCAAACGCCAGCGCGCCGCCTTCTGCGACGAACGGCGCGAACTCCGCCGCGCCGACTACGTCCGCCTCGTCGAGACCGCGCGCCGCGAAAAAAGGCCGCGCCTCACCCTCATAATGGAGACGCTCTGCTCCACCGGCATCCGCGTATCCGAGCTCGCCTTCGTCACAGTCGAAGCCGCGCGCGCGGGCCGCGCGGAGCTCATGCTCAAAGGCAAATGCCGCCGCATACTCTTCCCCGCCGCGCTCGCGCGCAAGCTCCTGCGCTACGCCGCCGGTCTGCGCATAACGCGCGGCCCGATATTCACCGACAGGGCCGGAAACCCGGTCAGCCGCCACCGCGTCTGGTACGAGATGAAAAAGCTCGGCGCGCGCGCCGGAGTGGCGGCGAGCAAAGTATTCCCGCACAACCTGCGCCACCTCTTCGCGCGCACATACTACGCGCTCGAACGCGACCTCTCCAAACTCGCGGACCTGCTCGGCCACAGCAGCGTGGAGACTACGCGCCTCTACATAATCACCGCAGGCGGCGAACATCTGCGCCAGCTCGACAAAATGAAGCTCGTAATGTAATTCCGCTTACGTTATCCCAAGCGGACGCTGGAGGTGCTGCGGCGGAGAAAAATATGTAATTTCAGCGCAAACGGGTTATAATAATCTAAACTGGCGGATTTTTGAGAGGGACAGGGATAGCACCCTAAGGTTGTTTATAGAGCGCGCTCTTACAAAAGCCGCACAAAGCCGAAGCGCGCGAGCCGCGTCCGGCTGTACGCACGCACAAAAATAAATTTCTTTTCAACTGCGCAGTATTGCGCGCCTTTTACATTTATATTACAATACCTTCATCAAAAACATGGGCAACGTAAGCGGAATTATGTAACAACAGAGCAGTTGCCTGAAAGCCGTACCATATCAACGCAACACACCGCGCCGCAGAGGCGGAGGAAAACCCCGAAGTCAGGGCGTCGCGGAGCTGTAACAAAAAACTAATAAGGAAGGTGTCAACAGTGAAGAGACTGATGTACTGTGTCATTCTCCTCTTCATCCTGACCGCCGTACCGCCGGCGTTCGGGGCGTCGCCGCTGCCGACCTTCGACGAAGAGGCCGTGCGCACCTACCCGCCCTATATGCGCACCGGAAAGCATGAAATCGAAATCGAGCAGAAAGAGGTCAAGACGCACGAGGAATACCGCGAGGGCAACACGGGGACGGAGGACGACCCCGCATTCTTCATCAAGACGATCAAGCTCACCGGCTACCCGGTGCTTGACGAAAAGGGCGAGCTGCGCGCAATAACCGCGAAATACTGCGGGCGCAGCGT
>DVKA01000048.1 GCA_018716365.1 Candidatus Caccocola faecipullorum | reverse complement strand
CGCCGGCGCTCATATTCCAGGCGGCGCTCTTCCACGGGCAGCGCGTCACGATGCTCGTCGGCATAGCGCGCGGCGAGACGGACGCAAACCTCGCATACTTCCAGAAGCTCGCCTCGACATACGCCGAAAGCCCCGCGGCCAAAAACTCCGCGCCCGCCGAGCTGATGAAACGCGCCGCCGCCACAGGCGGACGGGCGTAAAACGAAAAGCCGCCGCCCGCGCGCGGCGAAAAACGATAAAACGGCAAAGAACAGATAAAATTGAGAAAGGAGCGAAAAAAATGAAAAAGCTCATATCCGCAATGCTCGCGCTGCTCATGCTCGCGTCTGCGGCGATGGCGAACCCCGGCCCGCCGCCGAGACGCGGCGGCCCCGGCCCGGGCAGAGGCCCCGCAGTGCGCCCCGCGCCTCCGCGTCCCGGACCGAGACCCGGCGTACAGCGCCCGCCGAGGCCGGCCCCGAGGCCCGGAGTGCAGCGTCCTCCGCGCCACATGCCGCCTCGCCCCGGTATACAACGTCCGCCAAGGCCGCGCCCCGGAGGTCCGCCGCCCGGCATAAACCGCCCGCCGAGGCCCATGCCCCCGCGTCCGGGAACGAGACCCGGCGGACCGCCGCCGCGTCCGATGCCGCCGCGCCCGCCGCACCATCCGGGAATCGGGCCGAGACCGCCCGTAAGGCCGGGCCACCACCTGCCGCCTCCTCCGCCCCCGCCGCCGCGCTACTACCATAGATACCACCACTGGCACGACGACTGGTTCTTCGGCGGACTCGGAATCGGGCTCATAATCGGCGCGCTCTCAAACAGCGGCTCGAGCGACTACAGCGCCCAGCGAGACTACGAACGCCGCGCGGAAGAAGTGCGCCGCGCCGCGCGCGAAACCGCCGACCAGCAGAGCAGGCACCTCGTCGAGATAATATCGCGCATCGGCTCCCAGTCCGCGCTCTACGAGCTCAACGAATACTGGCAGGCACAGGGGCAGACCACCTCGCTCGACACCAGCGACCCGATACGCTCGCTCAGAGTCTCCGGCTTCCAGGAGAACCTGACGATAGTCTACTGGCTCGACCGCTCTGCGCGCGAAGAGACCGTGACCGTCACGGCGCCCGCCTACAACGTCTCCGAAAGCGCCAGCTCGCGCTACACGGAGCCGCCGGGAACGGAAGCGCCGCTTGCGCTTCGCCAGCAGCAGCCCGCGCCTCCCGCGCCGGAGCCTCCGCTGCCGCCTGAGACGGCGAGCGCCTTCAAGCGCCTCGGCTTCACGCTCGACGAAAACGCGCGCACTCCGCAGGGCCATCTGATAATCCAGAGCGTGACGCCCTCGACAGTCGCCGCCTACACCGGCATGACGAAAGGCGCGACGCTCTACAAAATCGACGGAAACACCACCGCGCAGGTCAGCGTCGAACAGCTCTGCGCCTTCATAGAGCGCCGCGCCGCTGCCGGGGCCTCCGTCAAAGTGACCTTCTCCGACAAAGGGAAGGAAAAGACAGTCTCCATGCAGCTCTAGCCGAAAAAGCACAAAGCTATTGCAACAACGGCCCGGCGCATGGTAAACTAACAAAGATGCAAGCGGACCCGTAGCTCAGCTGGATAGAGCGACTGCCTCCTAAGCAGTAGGCCATCGGTTCAATTCCGGTCGGGCCCGCCATAATGAACGCAAAGTTCCCGGTTATGCGCCGGGAACTTTTTTTTGTGCTTTTTTATTAATTATGTGGATTTATCAGAGATATAAGCCTGTCAGTGCGTCTCTATGACGAACCAGACTGTGAAAAGGATGAGGAAGAGCGCGACCCAGCCGCTGATTCTTCTGAGCGCGGCGAGCGAGGCTGATGCGCTGTCGATTCCGGCCTGAAGATCCGCGACTGCGAGCTCTTCCTCATCGCCCGTCAGCCTGGCCTCAAGCGCCTCAGCTTCGGACATTGCACGGACCAGCATGAGCTTCAGCCCGTTCCGCATCGTTTCCAGCCTGAAGCGGCGGACGAGCAGGAAGAGCATGACGAACAGCAGCAGGCATATAACGGCGAGAAGAATTTTTATCATAGCAATTCCCCCTTATTTTGTCGTGATTATCACCGCTTTCATCTCTTTTGCTGTTTTTATTTTATCAGAATATTCAGAGCAATACAAGGAAAAATGGGGGGCGCTCGACGCTAGCGGCACGCCGAAGAAGTCTGTCATGTCCGCAAGGCGGGCGGCGCACAGCGTCGGAGCGCGGCATGACGGGAATGTCGTTTTGCTGAAAGTCAGCAGCGGGCGCGGCTCTTTTGCAAAAAGCGGCGGCTTCCCGCCGAAATCCTCCGGTTGGAAGCCGCCGTGCGCGTTATGGATTGTCCTGCGCTTTTGCTACCTCACGGCCTCCATCACGGCCGCGCCGAGCGCGCCGGCGAATTGGGCTTTTTCGGGGGTTATTACGCGGCGGCCGGTTTTCTGTTCTATGAGGCGGGCGAGCAGGCGGTTCTGCGCGCAGCCGCCGGTGAAGCAGATGTCGCCGTCGTCGGAGACGCGCGAGAGGAGGTTTGCGGCGCGCTGCGCGACGGAGTCGAGCAGGCCGAGGCAGATTGAGTTTTTGTCCGCGCCCTTGGCGAGCAGGCCGATGACCTCCGATTCCGCGAAGACGGTGCACATGTTGTTGATGGGCTGGAGCTCGGTGTCTTCCGGGATGCTGCAGAAGTCGGCGAGCTTGCAGCCGAGGTGGACGGCCATGTTCTGGAGGAAGCGGCCGGTGCCCGCGGCGCATTTGTCGTTCATGAGGAAGTCGAGCACCTTGCCGTTTTCGTCTATCCT
>DVKA01000047.1 GCA_018716365.1 Candidatus Caccocola faecipullorum | reverse complement strand
ACTCGCCTTTGTACAGCGGAGAATCGTAGGCCCCGCGCCTTGACCCTGCGAAGCGCTGAAATCTATAATTTCGATACGGACAGCGCGCGAAACGACAATATGCTTCGATTCGGTTAAACCTGTGAAGGAGGGGCTTGTATCACGCCATGCGGGCAACAGAAAAAATAATGGAATACGCAAGGCTCTGCGGGGCGTCATACAAAGAGCCCTCGGAGATGAGAGACTTCCTCGCGTCGGACGCAACAGGCAGAAAGTATATACAGGCAAGCTACCGCGACGTAAAGGCGAGCGGCTTCCAGTGCTATTTGCTGAAAGACCGGTCGGATGGAAGTTATGTCTTCGCGTTCCGCGGCACGGAATTTGTCCGCGAGCCTGTTAAGGATACTATCCTCACAGACGCGCGCATGATGCTGTTCGGCCCTCCGCCGCAGATGTACGACGCGCTGGCGTTCGCCGCGGAAATGCAGAAAAAATACGGATTTTCCGAAGATGAAGCGGTCTGCACGGGGCACAGCCTCGGCGGCACGCTCGCCGCCATGACAGGCTACGTATTCGGCTTCGAAGCGTACGCCTTCAACCCATACGGCATAGGGAAGCTGACCGCTTCGGCGGACGGCGATACGAGACGCTGCGGCGCCGAAAACATCGCGGAGCATATGAAAAAACTCGGCGTAACGGTTAGAAAGAACCGCGAGACGATTCACAGCTTCGTCAACATCGGAATGTTTGAGCAGGATTTCGTCGCCGGCCTGCTCACCTCAGCGACGGCCTCGCACCACGTCGGCAGCGTCCACTATCTGAAAGACGCGCCGGGCAACTGGTTCAGCATCGCAGATAAGCACACGATAGGAAAAACGCTTGAAAACCTCAGCGAGCAGCGATGGGCGGACGAATCGGAGGCCCGCAATTATCTGCTGAGGCGCTGCGAGGAATGGCTGGGCTGCGGCGACCTGTCGCGCGCCATACGGACGGCGTTCCGTCCGCGCTGGAACGCTGAGCTGAAGCGCCGGAGTTACGCGGCAAGGCTTCGCATAAAAGCTCTGCAAAAACAGATTTTACGCAAAGATATGCCGCACAGGCGTATAGATGAAATAATCGCAAAATATTCAGGGCTGTTCAGGAAAAATAAATATATTGATTAGGCCAGGAGAGAGACAGCCCTCCCGTCATGACGCGCCGCTGCGGAACGGCGGCGTCACGCGGCTTAAAATGCCGAAGCATAAAGAGAACGCGACGGCGCCGCGCTTTTCCCGATTTTTACGGAAAAGCGCGGCGCCGTCATGTTAGGCGAAATTTTGAAGACTGCCGTTAATGCTTATGTCCGCCGCACTCGGTCGCGTCGCCGGTCAGCGTCTCTACGGCGTGGCGCAGGCCGCCCTCTATCGCTTCGAAGCACTGTTCTACGCCGCGGCGGCTTCCCGGGAAGGCTACGGCGAGTGTGCGGCCGGTTATGACTGCGACGGAACGCGTGAGGAAGGAACGGCCCGTGTACTTGAGCGTCTCGACGCGCATCATCTCGCCGAAGCCGGGAACGACTTTGTCCGCAATCGAGAGAAGAGCCTCAGGCGTGTTGTCGCGCTGCGAAAGGCCGGTTCCGCCGGTCGTGAGGACGAGATTTATTCCCGCGCCGGCCCACGCCGTGACGGCGGCGCGTATTTCGTCCGGGTCGTCCGGGACTATTTTTTTGTCCTCGACGACGCAGCCCTGCATGAAGGCGAGCCGTTCGAGCTCCGGCCCTGCGGTGTCCTCGCGCTCTCCCCTGCTCCCCTTGTCGCTGACTGTGAGCACGGCGGTGCGTATCGCGCGCCATACCTCGGCCGGTTCGGAGACGCCGAGAAATCCGGCCCGGCATACGCGGAAGCGCCCGTCCTGCCAGCGCAGCAGCGTAGCTCCGTATTTGCCGACGGAAAGAAAATCTCCTTCGTTAAGCTTCGCTTCCGGCGGCAGCACGACGGTCATCGCCGCGGCGCGTTCCTCTCCGTCGAGCGGCTCTCCGGCGCGGGCCCAGAGCACCGGTATTTCGACGTCGTTGATGCAGACGTTTCCAGCCCTGTTGGTGCTGACGTAGCAAAGCGTGTGGTCGCCTATCAGCGACGGCGCGTAAAGCCTGAGTATTCTCATCATTCTCCGTAACCCCTTCCGGCATTCCATTCGCCGCTCTTGCCTCCGGTTTTGCGGAGAAGGCGGATGTCCTTGATTACCATTCCCTTGTCTATTCCCTTGCACATATCGTAGAAGGTGAGCGCCGCGACGGAGACGCCTGTCAGCGCCTCCATCTCCACGCCTGTCACCTCCGAAGCGGTGGCCTCGCAGGTTATCTTAAGCGCCTTCTTCTCGTGGTCGAGCTCGCTGCGCACCTTTACGTTGTCGAGCCGTATCGTGTGGCAGAGCGGTATCAGGTCGGGCGTGCGCTTCGCGCCCATTATGCCGCCGAGCTCCGCTATCGAGAAGGGGTCGCCCTTCTTGACGGCTCCGTTAGATACCGTCTTGTATATCTCGTCGGGCAGATAGAGCCAGCCTTCCGCCCACGCCGTGCGTTTCGTGACGGACTTGCCGCTTACGTCTACGAGCGTGGGCCGCCCGTCGGCGTCGAAATGCGTGTATTCGCCCATAATTTTAACCTCCGATCCCGGACATATGGAGCGTGCCGGTCTTTACGTCGCTCCAGCAGCGCGGCTTGGCGCGCGCCGCGGCAAGCAGGGCTTCGCGCAGCCCATCCGCGTCCCTGCGTTCTATTATATCCTTCAGCGGCGTTTCGTTCTCGCTGAAGAGGCAGGTCCGCAGGCCGCCTTCCGCAGATACGCGCAGACGGTTGCAGTTTTTGCAGAAATGGTTAGAGACTGCGTCGATGACGCCGATCCTGCGTCCGGTCGCCTCGTTCACAAAATACTGCGCCGGGCCGTCCTCTTTGGAGCCGCCGTCTTCCTTTATCCAGCGCCCGCCCGGCAGCATAGAAAGGATTTCCTCGCCGCTTATAAAGGCGTCCTTCGTCCATACGTCGTCTTCAAGCGGCATGAACTCTATAAGCCTCAGCAGAAGGCCGTGCTCTTCCGCAAATTCAAGAAGCCGCTCCACTTCCCCGTCGTTGAAGCCGCGTATCAGTACGGCGTTGAGCTTTATGTTCTTCAGCCCCGCGCGCCGCGCGGCGTCGATTCCAGCCAGGACGCGGCCGATGTCGCCTATCCTTGTGATTTGGCGGAATTTTTCAGGGTCGAGCGTGTCGAGGCTGATGTTTAGCGAGTGAAGCCCCGCCTGCGAAAGTTCCCCGGCGTATTCCTCAAGCAGCGAGCCGTTGGTCGTAAGGGCAGTTTTTATGTGCGGCATTTCTCTATGGAATTCCTGCAAAAAGGGCACAAGTCCTTTGCGCACAAGCGGTTCTCCGCCTGTGAAGCGGAATTTGCCTACGCCTAGATCCGCAAAGGCTTTGCAGAGAAAGGCTATGTCCTCGTAGCGCAGTATGTCCCTGTGGCTGAGGCACGCGACCCCCTCCTCGGGCATACAGTATGTGCAGCGGAAGTTGCAGCGGTCGGTTACAGATATACGGACGTAGTTCAGCCTGCGCCCGAAACCGTCCACAAGTTCTCCTATGGCCATCTGTAACCTCCCATTTCCTCAACCTTCGCGCGCCACTCCGCGTCGTGCAGGCTGTCGAGCACCGCCGCGATGCCGGGATGGTTCATGTATTCCTC
>DVKA01000046.1 GCA_018716365.1 Candidatus Caccocola faecipullorum | reverse complement strand
CGGAGAATGGTATCGCGGCGTTCAGGTCGTGCGCCGCGACGACGACGGTTTTGCCGCGCGCCGCAAGCTCTCGAAGAATGGAGAAAATCCGCACCGACTGGCTCGGGTCGAGCGCCGAGGTCGGCTCGTCGAGCAAAAATATTTCCGGGTCCTGCGCGAGCGCGACGGCGATATATACGCGCTGCTGCTCGCCGCCCGAAAGCTCCGAGGCGCGGCGGAAGAGCAGGTGCGAGACGCCCGCGCGCCCGGCCGCGTCGAGCACCGCCGCGTCGTCCCCGGCGTTAAGCTTCGAGAAGAGGCCGCAGTAGGGCAGGCGGCCCATCGCAATTACTTCGTAGACTGTGAAGGGCGACGAGATTTTCGTCTGCTGCGGCACGAAGCCGACGGCGCGCCCAAATTCCGCGCGCGACATCGAACGCAGCTCGCGCCCTTCAAGCTCCGCGCTTCCGCGGTAGCCGACGACGCCGCCGAGAAGTTTCAGCAGCGTGCTTTTGCCGCTGCCGTTCGGCCCGATGAGCGCCGTCAGAGCGCCGCGCTCGACGCTTGCGGAAAATCCGCTTAGTATGTCCTTGCCGCCGTAGCCGCAGGAGACTGAGTCGAGCACGAAAGCGCCGCTCACGCCGCGCGCCTCCTTCCAGCAAGTATCCAGCAGAAGAACGGCCCACCGATGAGCGCAGTTATCACGCCGACGGGAAGCTCACCCATCCTCTGCGCGAGGCCGTCCGCCGCCGAGAGCAGCAGAGCGCCGCCGAGGAAGCTGAATACGAGCAGCGGTCGGCTCGCCGGGCCGATGAGCGTGCGCAGCAGATGCGGCACGACGAGGCCGACGAAGCCGATGATTCCGAAGCAGCTGACCGCGAGCGCGGTCGCAATCGAAGCGAAGAACAAAAGCGTGCGGCGCAGCTTCCGCTCGTCCACGCCGAGCAGCTCGCCGCGCCCTTCGCCGAGCGAGACGGCGTCGAGCTGCCGCCCGTAAACGAAGGCCGGGACGAATACGAAGGCCGCGCCGGCCCACGCCATGAGCGCCGACGAGGGCGACGCGCCCGAGAGGCTGCCCATGAGCCAGAGTACGATCGCGCCGAGCTTGTCGTCGGCGATGGCCTTTAAGAAGGTCACGCCGGCCGAGAGCACAGCGTTGGTAATTATTCCGGCGAGCACGATGTAGGCCCCGCCGCCTCCGCTGCGCCACGCGATTACGCCGACGAGCCAGAGCGCGAAGAGCGCGCCCGCGAAGGCCGCTGGCGTGACTGCGAACGAGCCGAAGAAAAATCCGAGCACGCCGCCGAAGGCCGCACCCGAAGCTATGCCGAGAGTGTAGGGCTCGGCGAGCGGGTTAGCGAGCAAGCCCTGAAGCACTACGCCCGATACCGCGAGCAGCCCGCCCGTCCCCGCCGCGGCGAGGAATCTCGGCAGCCGCACGGAGCGGACGACGAGAGCCTCAGGCGAGGAAAGCTCCTCGCCTGAGAGGAACGGAGAGATAAGCTCCGCGACGCGCGCGAGCGGGATAGCCCACTCGCCCTGCGTGATGCGCCACACCGCGGTGAGCGCGAGCAGCGAGAGCAGGACGAGCGCGAGGTTCGTCCGCTTCGCCGCCGTCTCTTTACGGTATTTTTGCAGATCGCGCGCGGAGCCTTCCATAATTTATTTCATCATATCCTTTATCTTCGCAACGAAGAGCTCAGCCATGTTCGGGTCTTCGCCGAGGCCTACGAGCTTCGTCGAGATGTTTTTGAAGCCCGCGGCCTTGAGCACGTTTATCCACGACTCGTCGTCGTCCGCGCCAGCGAGGTCGTTGTTCGCGTGGTCGCCCGCGACTATCATGAAGGGCGAAAGCACGAGCGCCTTCGGCTTCTCTCTCTTAAGTCCCGCGATGACGTTGTCGATAGTCGGAGCCGCCTCGACCGTTCCGACGAAGAAGCGCCCCGGGGCAGCCGCGTCGAGCGAAAGCTGAAGCTGCGCGTAAAGCGCGTTCGCAATATGTTCCGGCGTGCCGTGGCCCATGAGGACTATCGCAGTGTCCTTCTGCACGAGCTCCTTCTCGAAGCGTTTGACGAGAATCTGCGCCATCACGTCGCAGTCCTTCACCGAGGCGAGATAGGGCTGCCCGAGCTTAAGCTCCTTGAAGCCGTACTTGCCGCGTATCTGCGCGAAGCCGTTTACAAGGCTCGCTATGTCGTCGTACTCCTCGCCGGGGATTATGTGCATCGGCATCACACAGACGTGAGTGAACCCCTCGTCGTTCATCTGCGCGAGCGCCTCGGCGGGCGTCGGGATTACGACGTTCTGCTCGCGCGCTATCTTTTTGCGGATGATGTTCGACGTGTATGCGACGCGCACCTCGGTGCCGGGGAACGCGGCCTTCGCCGAATCGACGAGGTTGTCGATAGCCTTCTTCGCCTCCGGCATCGACGTGCCGAACGAGGCTATCAGTATGCCGCGCTTCTCCTCCTTCGGCTTCGCCTCGGAAGCAAGCGCAGTCCCCGCAATCATGACTGAAACTAGCAACATCAGGGTAAGCACAAACATTTTCTTCATCGCGTGGTTCTTCCTTTCCGCGCCGTCCTCGCGGCGCATGGGTCAAAATTTCAGGCCCGACATAAAAAAAGACCCGGCGTAATCGTCCGCCGCGTCTCTCACCTTTTACAGCTCTCAGGCCATTTCTTATATGAAGCTGCAAAGGCGTTCGTCCGCGCAAACTTTCCCCCTTCCCCTCCCGGCGTCAGGTTTCCTGGCTCCCCTTCGTCCTCCGCCGCGCCTTCCCGACATTGTCAGTGGCATC
>DVKA01000045.1 GCA_018716365.1 Candidatus Caccocola faecipullorum | reverse complement strand
GCCTACCTCCAAATCGTACGGCTGCTGTATTACGCAGCCCTGAGAAGCCCAAAAATGTTCCAGGCGCATAATTAGATCCTGAAAGTTCACCTTCTCTTACCTCCTTTGTGATTAACAAATAATTACCGCCTCATTTTACAGCAAATTTCTAAAATATGACGACAATTTTTTTATATTCGCCGCAAATATTTCTTCTCCGGCGCATTTCGACGCCCATTCGACGAATTTATCATGCGGCAGCGACGCGGCGGCGCGCAGGGCAAGCAGTTCGCGCTCCGAAAGATGAGCGCCCTTCGCCTGCGCCGCGCAGCGTCCGCACAATATCCCTTCGTCCGTGAAGAGGCCGCCGCGCGCGAGTTTTTCTCCGCATCCCGCGCAGTATCCGAGCGACGGCGCGGTGCCCATCACGGCGAGAAGCTTCCACATATAGCGGAATTCCACGGCGGCGGGAAGAGCGCCCGCGCGCAGCTGCACAGCCGCGCTCCACAGCGCGCGCAGCAGGCCGTCGTTCTCGCAGCCCGACGGCGCCTCGTCCGCCGTGAGCCTGTAAAGGCGCGCCGCGCAGGCAAGCGCCGCCGGAGAGCCGCGCAGCTGGAGAAAATCTTCTTTTACGTCGACTGACTGGAGATAGAGGCGCGACGGGCTCTGGTAGAGCGAGAACGAGCCCCACACCATCGGCTCGGCGCCGCCGCCGAAACGGTTCTTCCCTCCAGCCGAAGGCGCTCCGGCCCAGAGCGGGCCGAAGCCGCGCAGAAATAGCAGAAGGGACCGCCCTCCCCTGGAAGCTTCCTTCCTCAGGAGCACGGTCCCGCTGGCCTGATAATATCCCTGCCGCAGCTGCCCGGCGATCACGCGCCGTACCCGAGCCGCCGCAGCTCCTCGGGCGACTTGCGCCACCCGGGGCGCACCTTCACCCAGAGCTGGAGGAATACCTTGTAGCCGAACTTCTCTTCAAGCTCGGCGCGCGCCTCGCTGCCTATCAGCTTCAGCATCGAGCCGTTCTTTCCGATTATTATGCCCTTCTGCCCCGGGCGGTCGACGACTACCGTAGCGCGTATCGTGCAGACCTTGAGCTCGGGATATTCGTCCGGGCTTTTGAACTCGTCGATGACGACGGCAACGCCGTGCGGCACCTCTTCGTCGGTGTGGCGGAAAATCTTCTCACGTATGACTTCTGAGGCGAGGAATCTCTCCGTCGAGTCCATCAGCATATCTTCTGGATAAATAGCCGGCTGCTCCGGGAGCACGGCGCTTATCGCGGCGGCGAGCTCGGAGAGCCCGCGCTTCTCCGCCGCCGAAACGGGGACGGCTGCGGCCGGCGTTATCTGCTTCGCGTAGACCTCCGCGCTTTTTGTGTAATCCGCGGCGTTGGTCAGTTTGTCGGTCTTGTTCACCGCGAGTACTATCGGGAGTTTGACGCCCGACAGCGCCTCTAAAATCACGCGGTCCTTCTCGCTTACCGCCCTGTCCTGCGCCTCGACGACGTAGCATATCGCGTCGACCTGCATCAGCGCCTCTTCGGCCTCCTTCATCATGAAGTCGCCGAGCGCGTGCTTCGGCGTGTGGATGCCGGGCGTGTCTACGAATATAATCTGTTCCTTGTCCGTGGTGTATATGCAGCGGACCGCGTTGCGCGTCGTCTGCGGCTTCGGCGAGACGGCCGCGACCTTTTCGCCGAGCAGCGCGTTTATTATCGACGATTTGCCGACGTTGGGACGTCCGAGAAGCGCGACGAATCCGCTTCTGTATTCAGCGCTCATTACATTCACTCGCCTTTCAATGAAAATCCAGAGGGAAGCAGCTCTTCAAGCGAGAGTACGCGGAAGCCGCCCGCGTCCTTGACCGCCACGGGCATCGCGCCGTTGAACTCCGCGAGGAACTGGCGGCAGGCGCCGCAGGGCGGGCAGAAGACTCCGTCAGGGCCCGCGACCGCGGCGGCCGTCGGGCGCGTCAGCCCCATAGCGACCGCGGTCGTCATAGCGTTGCGCTCGGCGCATATCGAGAGGCTGTAACTTGCATTTTCCACATTGCAGCCGGTAATTATCCTTCCATCCTCAAAGAGCAGCGCCGCGCCGACCGCGAAGCCGGAATAGGGGGCGTAGGCGTTCTTCCGCGCCTCCTCGGCCGCGGCCATGAGGGCTTCGGCCTTTTCCGCTGAAAGCGCCGTCGTGCCGCTCATTTTGATTCCCCGAAAAATTCCTTCACCATTCGCTCCTGACGCGCCCACATATCGGCGCGCTCCTCCTCTTCGGCGTGGTCAAAGCCGATGAGGTGCAGGAAGCCGTGGCATATCACAAGCACCATCTCGCTCTCGGCGCTCTTGCCGTTTTCTTCGGCGTTCCTGGCGACGGCCTCCGGGCATACGACTATGTCTCCGAGCGGAAGGCTGTCCCAGTCCGACGGCGGCTCGAAAACGCCCTCTTCGTTCTCCCACATTGCGAAGGAGAGGACGTCGGTCGGCCCTTCCGTGTCGCGGTATTCTTTATTGATCTCCGCCATCTGCTGCGGGCCGGCGAAGGTCAGCGAGATTTCGCACTCCTGCACCGCCTCGGGCAGAGGTTTCTCCGCTTCGATGTAATCTGATATGACCTTCTCGATGCGCTCCGCCGTTCCTGCGTTCCATACGTTATCCGCCGCGTTCTGCAAATCACCGCTGTGTATCGTCGTCTTCATTTTTCTCTTCCTCCTTCGCCGTCTCCGCTTTTTCATCGCGTCCGCGCTTCAGCCTCGCCTCTTTGATGATCTCGTTGATGTCCTTGACCTCCCGCGAATGGTACGTGGAGCGGAAGACGTTGAGGAAGGCCTCTTCTATAACGGCTATCTCTTTCAGCGTGAAGTCCGCGTCGTCCATCTGTCCTCCGTCTATCTTGCTCTGGATGACCTGCTTGATGAACTTCGCAAGCTCCTCGTCGCTCTCAAAAGGCTTGTTGCGCGCCTTAATGGCGGCCTCCACGGAGTCGGCGAGCATCACGAGCGCCGTCTCGCGCGTCTGCGGGCGCGGCCCCAGATAACGGAAATCTTCTTCTTTCACGTCGTCGCCGAGCGCTTTGGCCTTTTCGTAGAAATATTTCTGAACAGTCGTGCCGTGGTGCTCGCGGATGAACGGACGCAGCGCCTTCGGAAGATTCGTCTGCGCCGCGATGTCAAGACCGTCCTTCACGTGCGAGATGAGCACCTTCGCCGAGAGCTCGGGCGGCAGGCTGTCGTGGATGTTCTTGCCCGGGCGCTGGTTCTCGACGAAATACTGCGGGTTCTTGAGTTTGCCGATGTCGTGATAGTAGGCTCCTGCCTTTACGTACAGGCCGTTCATGTGCAGCTTGTCCGCCGCGGCCTCCGCGAGAGTACCGACCATCAGCACGTGGTTGTATGTGCCCGGGGCCTCCATCTGAAGACGCTTGATAAGCGGCTGCGACGGGTGGCTCAGCTCAAGAAGGCGCAGCGGCGAGATGACGTCGAAGATGTTCTCCCAGAGCGGGAGCAACGCTACGACGATGGTCGCCCAGACAGCGCTGTAAAGCACCGTGCCGAAGGCGAGATTCCTGTCGAAGTAGAGGTCGAGCCCCCAGTAGACGCAGACGGAAAGGACTCCGAGCGCTATCCCGAGCAGGAACAGATTGCGCCATATCGTTATGCGGTGGTTCGGCGGGTTCAGGAACATTATGCGCCCTATGCCGCCGGCGAAAGCGGAGAGGATGCAGCCGAGGCAGACGATGCCGGGGTTCGTTCCGTAGGCCAGTATCACGCTGATGAGGCCGCCGCCGAATATCAGGTGGAACGAAAGCGAGACCGGCATCGTGAGGCAGAGCCAGCCTGTGAGGCCGACTACTGCCATCGAGTAGCCGCCGAGGCGAGCAAAGACGACTTCGAGCGACCAGACGACCGAGATCACGACCGCTATGTATATCCACTCGCGCATGGAGAGCTTGGACTTGAGGCCGGCGGAGATCCACACGGGCCAGAAGCTCCATAAGACTATCGCGCCGAGCACGAATATCAGATGGCGCCACGGGAAGTCGGCGTCCGGGTAGCCCTGCGATTCGAGCAGACGCGCAGCCGACGGCGTCACGACCTCGCCCTTCTGGACGAGCACCGAGCCGGGGCGTATCTCCTTGATGACCGCCGGAATCTGCGCCGCCACGTCGTCCTTGAGCTTCATCAGCATCTCGCTGTCGGACTGTAGCGAAGGATTCATGATTACGTCGAGCATCTGGAAGGCTACGTTGCGCTCGGACTGCGTCAGCGCAGTCTGCTTGAGATACTTCCATATCAGAGAGGTCTGCTGTTCGCGGTCGGTCGATTCGTTGAGCACCTTCGGCCCTATCGACGCGACGGCCTCGCTGATAGCCTTCTGCGACGCGGCGCTCTGTTTGTTGTATATGTTGAGCAGAGGCGCGTTGAATAGCTCAGTAAGCCGCCCTTCCTTCAGAAGTTCTATGCGGCGCGACACCTCCGAGGCGATCTTCTCGTCCTGCACCATCACGGCTATTATCCGCGAGGTCGCGCGCTGGCGCAGCTCAAGAGTCGCCGCCTTGTCCTCGTAACGGGCCGAGGTCAGCGCGAAGTACGTCTTCTGCGCGGGGAGACCTATCTGATAATTCTCCCTGCGTTCGAAGAGATACCAGTTGAAGCCGACGAGCAGAGCCGCCACGCAGAGGAGTATCGCCCGGAATATTATGTACTGCCGGTTCTCCGGCTTATATGAAAACCTGCCCAGGAGTTCCTTAAAGCTGTCCAGCAGCAGGCTGCTTTTCTTCTCTTCTCCGTCTGTCATAGTCTTCGTACGCCCTCACTATTCTCTGCACTATTTCGTGACGCACGACGTCCCCGTCGCTGAGGTTGATGAATGCGACGCCGGGGATGTCTTTCAGAATATCGCGCACGACTTTAAGCCCGGATTCCTTTGAGCCGGGCAGGTCGACCTGAGTTATGTCGCCCGTTACGACCGCCTTCGAGCCGAAGCCGAGGCGCGTCAGGAACATTTTCATCTGTTCGGGCGTCGTGTTCTGCGCTTCGTCGAGGATGATGAAGCTGTCGTTGAGCGTGCGGCCGCGCATATAGGCGAGCGGCGCGAGTTCGATGACGCCCTTCTCGAAGTAGCGGTCGAACTTCTCTGCGGGGAGAAGCTCGTAAAAAGCGTCGTAGAGCGGGCGGAGGTAGGGCGCGACCTTCTCGTTCATGTCGCCCGGAAGATAGCCGAGCCGTTCTCCGGCCTCGACGACAGGGCGCACAAGTATTATGCGGCTCACCTTCGCCGATTTGAGGTATGCGACGGCCTGCGCCGCGGCCAGGTATGTCTTGCCCGTGCCAGCAGGGCCTATGCCGAATGTTATGTCGTTCTCGCGTATCGCGCGGACGTAGTCTTTCTGTCCGTTCGTGTAGGGGCGTATCGCCTTGCCCCTGTTGCTTATGCAGACGACGTCGTTGTAGAGCGAGCGGAGGTTGACCGTCTCGCCGCGTTCGATGCTGTGCAGCCCGTAGCGGATCTCCGCGCTGTTGAACTTGTGTCCCGACAGCGAGAGCTCCGCGTACTGGACCAGAAGGTTTTCAATCTTTTTGACCAGCTGCCCGTCGTCCCCCTTTATCGAGAGGGAACTGCCGCGCGCGTAGACCTTTACTGGAAAGATCTGCTCGACGAGGCGCAGTATTTCTTCATGTTCGGCGAGCAGCCGGACTACGGAGGCGTCCGTCGACGACAGGAGCGTCTCCGGTTCCCGGCTTGTTTCTTTCATTATTTCCGTGGAGCCTACGCCCTTTCTACGGCCTTGACCTCAGGCACCTCGGCGATAATCGCCTGTTCGACGGTCATGCGGAGCGTCTCGAGCGCGAAGGGGCAGGTGCCGCATGCGCCCTGCATGGCGACGTAGAGCGTTCCCGTCGGCTCGTCGTATTTCACGAACGAGCA
>DVKA01000044.1 GCA_018716365.1 Candidatus Caccocola faecipullorum | reverse complement strand
GGCTTCATCGTAAGCCCCATACCGAACATGACTATCATAAGAAGCGTCGTGACCCAGCTCGTCTTTATCCAGATAAGCGCCGACGGCTGGAACAGCGCGATGGCGGCGATGATGACGACGATGATCGCCATATACTTTCCGACAATCTCACTTAATTTCTCAAGAAACCTCATAACGAAAGACTCTCCTCCGCGCATGAAATTGCGCAAATATTTAAAAATAACGCCCACGTATTATAAGAATCTCGGGGCCGTGCGTCAAACGCGGCCCGGGACGCGCGCTTCAGCGCAAAAACAGGCGTTTCGCGCCCCGCGGCGAAGAATGTATAGACCGGCGGCGCTTCAGGCAAATAAAAAGAGGGCGCTGTCGCGCGCCCTCCTAATTTTTTAAGTTTTACAATTTTACAGAAAATTACTTAGCCGCAGTAGCCCGGGCCGCGGTGGTAATCGTAATAATGATGCCCGCCGCCGTGGCAGCCGTGCGCCATAAACGTGCCGCCCGGCTCAAGCGCGGAATACGCCGGAGCCGCGACAGCCGCGAAGAGCAGCGCCGCGAGCACGCAGAACTTCAGGAACTTGCCCGACATCCAATTTATCAAAGAAATCACTTCCTCCGCCTAACTTCTGCCAAGATTATACACCCACGAAAAAAACTTTGTTTAACCGAACGCATAAAAAACGCCGCGCCTAGCCTCTGCGCCCGCGGCGCCCGCGCCCGTTCGCAGCCGGACTCAGCGCCTTCGCGGTCTCGCGGATAAGCCCTGTCGCCGCCGCGGCCTTCCCGCCGCGCTCTTCTCCGTACACCACCGCACCCAGGGACATTCCGAGCAGCAGCCCCTTCACCAACAAACTGACCGCGTTTGATGAACCATGCATATATATCAGCTCCATACAGATAATTAGCCTAAGCTTACGCAATTTATTTTAACTCATTTGATTAGCTTACGCTACCTGAAAATTTACAGAACCGTTACGCCGAAGAAAAAGACAGGAACCGCCGCCCGTAAATTTTCAAAGCCCCGCCGGCGCGATGACAGACGGCCCGCCGCAGCAATATAATATGGATAAACAGACGCGGCGCAGCCGCAAAAAAATATTCCGCCGCAGAGAAAGGAGCTCCGCTATGAAAGAACGCCTCGACATGAAAGACACGCTCTATATATCGGTGATGCTCTTCGGCCTATTCTTCGGCGCGGGAAACCTGATATTCCCCGTCTATCTCGGATATATGGCCGGCAGCGGCGTATGGTCCGCCGCCGCCGGATTCCTCGTGACGGGCGTCGGCCTTCCGCTCCTCGGCGTCGCGGCGCTGGGCGTCAGCCGCAGCAGCGGCCTTCTCGAACTCAGCGGGCACGTCGGGGAAAAATACGGCTACTTCTTCACCTGCGCGCTCTATCTAACAATCGGGCCGCTCTTCGCCATCCCGCGCTGCGCGACCGTTTCGTTCACCGTCGGAGTGGCCCCGCTGCTCGGCGCGGACGCGGGCGCGCTTCCGCTCGCGCTCTTTTCGCTCTGCTTCTTCGCCGCGGTCCTCGCCTTCTCCATCAATCCGGGAAAAATCCTCACATGGGTCGGCAAGGTGCTGACGCCGGTATTCCTCGTATTCCTGGGCGCGATGGTGCTGACCGCGCTCGCAGCGCCGGTCAGCGAAATTCAGTCCGCCGCGCCGCAGCCGGCGTACGCCTCCGGCGGCTTCGCCAAAGGCTTCCTCGAAGGCTACAACACGATGGACGCGCTCGCCAGCCTGGCCTTCGGCATCGTCGTCGTAAACGTCATAAAAGGGCGCAGAGTTGAAAATCCGAAAGCAATCGCCGCAAACACAGTCAAGGCGGGATTCCTGAGCTGCCTGATCATGGCGGCCATATACCTCGCGATCTCGGTGGTCGGCGCTCAGAGCGGCGGCCTCTACGAATCGTGCTCGAACGGCGGAGAAATACTGGCGATAGTCGCGCGCCATTATTTCGGCGGGACCGGAGCCTTCGTCCTCGCCGCCACGGTCACTCTCGCCTGCCTGAAAACCGCGGTCGGCCTCGTGACGAGCTGCTCGGAGTCGTTCTCAGCGATGTTCACGAACGGCGGCGCTTACAGGCGGTGGAGCATAATCTTCACCGCAGCTTCGCTCCTGATAGCCAACCTCGGCCTCAATGCGATAATCGCCTACGCCGTTCCCGTGCTGATGTTCCTCTACCCGCTTGCAATAACGCTGATACTGCTCGGCCTCTTCGGCGGCGCCTTCGCCCACGACAGGACGGTATACAGAAGCGTGACGGCGTTCACGCTCGCTGCGGCGTTCTTCGACCTGATAAAGGCTCTCCCGCAGGAGGCCGTTTCCGCGCTCTCGCTCGGCGGCGCGATAGAAGCCGCTGGCCGCGTCCTCCCCTTCTACGATATAGGCATGGGATGGATATGCCCCGCACTGGCCGGCCTGGCGGCAGGGCTCATAATCCGCAAACGCCGCAGCGCATAGCGGCGTCAGGCCCTACGTGCGGTTAAGCAGGTGTGAAGGCAAAAGAAAAAGGGCTCTCGGAAAACCGAAAGCCCTTGAAAATTCTGGAGCCGACTTCCAGACTCGAACTGGAGACCCCATCCTTACCATGGATGTGCTCTACCTACTGAGCTAAGTCGGCGCTGGCTTGTTTGCGCGGTAAGGACGCTTTACATAAAAAATGGTGCTAGGAGCTAGGTTCGAACTAGCGTAGGCTCTCGCCGACAGATTTACAGTCTGTTGCCTTTGACCACTCGGCCATCCTAGCACTCACAACGC
>DVKA01000043.1 GCA_018716365.1 Candidatus Caccocola faecipullorum | reverse complement strand
AAAAGCATTTGTGTTAAAATGTAGTTTGCGAAAAAGTTGGACGCGCTTGAAAGAGGGGCCTGCATTATGTCGATATACCGCGATCCTGAGAAAATAGCCGCTTATCTTGAAAGTTGGATAAAAGAGAAATTTACCGAGGCCGGCGCTTCGCGCGCGGTGCTCGGCATAAGCGGAGGCATCGACTCGGCGCTTCTCGCCGCGCTGCTCGCTAAGGCGCTCGGCCCTGAGAATGTGACGGGCGTAATGATGCCGTGCCACAGTATGCCGATCGACGAGGAGTACGCGGCTCTGCTCGCGGACGCTATTAAGATAAAACGGGCTAAGGTCGACCTTTCCGCCGTTTACGACGCGGAGGTTGCGGCGCTTGAGGCTGGCGGCGTGAAGCCCGACGGACTGGCGGCGGCGAACATCAAGCCGCGCCTGCGCATGACGGCGCTTTACGCGATAGCGCAGCAGCAGGGGGCCCTCGTCTGCGGCGGCGGCAACAAGGACGAAATAACGATGGGGTACTTCACGAAGTACGGCGACTCCGGCGTGGACCTTCTGCCGCTCGCGGATCTGCTCAAGGGCGAGGTCTGGGCCGTCGCGGAATATCTCGGCGTACCGCGCGAGATAATAGACCGTCCTCCGACCGCGGCGCTGTGGGAAGGGCAGACCGACGAAGCCGAAATGGGCCTTACCTACAAAGAACTCGACGCCTATATCGCCACAGGCGAGGCGACGGCGGCGGCGAAGGAGAAGATAGAACGCGCGAACAAACGTTCGGCGCACAAGCGTCTCTTCCCGCCGATGGCAAAGCTGCCCGACAATCTGTAAGTTCAAAAATTTTAAATATATCTATGAGGTGATTTTCTTGTCAGGACATTCACATTGGGCGGGTATTAAACACCGCAAAGCGGCGCAGGACGCAAAGAAAGGCGTAGCCTTCCAGAAACTTATAAAGGACGTAATAGCTGCGGCGAAGGCCGGCGGCGGAGACCCGAACTCGAACTTCCGTCTCAAGGTCGCGATAGACAGGGCGCGCGCGGGCAACGTCCCCGTTGACAACATCGAGCGCGGAATCAAGCGCGGCACGGGCGAGCTCGGCGGCGAGATGGAGGTCGTCCTTTACGAAGGATACGGGCCGAACGGAGTCGCCGTCATGGTCGAGGTCATGACCGACAACCGCAACCGCACCGCGCCGGAGATGCGTTCGCTCTTCACGAAAACGGGCGGAGCCATCGGAGAAATGGGCTGCGTTGCGTGGAACTTCGACCGCAAGGGCGTAATCGAAGTAACCGGCGAAGGCATCGACGAGGACGCGCTTATGATGGCGGCCATCGACGCAGGGGCTGACGACCTCGAAGCCGAGGACGGCGGATTCGAAATCACCTGCGACCCCTCGGTCCTTTCGCAGGTAGGCGAAGCTCTGAAGAACGACGGCTACAACGTCGATACGATGGAAATTCAGATGATCCCGAAGAACACCGTCTCGATCACCAACAAAGCCGACGCTCAGAAGCTTCTTGCAATGGTCGAGCGCTTCGAAGACCACGACGACGTTCAGGCCGTCTACTCGAATTTCGACATCCCCGAAGAGATACTTGCGGAGATTGAAGAATAGCGAAGAGGGCGGCATTCGCGCTTTAGGAATAGACCCCGGGCTCGGTACGCTGGGCTACGGGGTCGTTTCGCAGTATGGGAACGCGCTGCGCTGCGAGACCTACGGCGTGATAAAGACGCCTCCCGACCTTTCGCTAGCGCAGCGCCTTGCGATGCTCTATTTTGAGCTGAAAAAGAAGACCGAGGAATTCCCGCCGGATATGGTAGCGGTGGAGAAGCTCTTCTTCGGCAGAAACACGACGACGGCGGAAATGGTGTGGCAGGCGCGCGGCGTCGTGCTGCTCCTCGCGGCGCAGCTCGGCTTCGAGCCGTACGAGATAAAGCCGAACGAGGTCAAGCTCGCTGTCTGCGGCTACGGCGGCGCGGAAAAGGGACAGGTGCAGGGGATGGTCGCGCACATGCTCGGCTTGGCGAAAAATCCCAGCCCGGACGACGCGGCGGACGCGCTCGCGATAGCGATAGCCGGCCTCGCAGTCCACACCTACGACAGAAATATTATGAAGGGCTATTAAGCTATGATAAATTTCCTCAGAGGCACGCTCGCCGAAATTTCAAAAGAAAGCATAATAATCGACGTTTCCGGCTTCGGCGTCGAAGTCTACCCGACGAAGGCGCTTCTCGCCTCCGCAGTCGTCGGCGAAGAGATAAAATGCCGCACCTATATGCAGGTGAGCGACGCGGGCATAGCTATGTTCGGCTTTGCAAACGAGACGGAGCGGGATTTCTTCATGGAGCTGCTTCACGTCAAGACGATAGGCGGAAAGCTGGCGATTATGCTGATGCGCTACCTCGACATGGCGCGCATAGTCGAGGCGATAAAGGCGGGAAACGTCTCAGCGCTTTCCGTTCCGGGGCTCGGCGCGAAGCGCGCGGAACGCATCTGCTTCGAGCTCAAGAGCAAGGTTGAGAAGGAATTCGCTTCGGTCGGCGCGGAAATTTCCGGCGGCGCGGCTTCATCATTCGATTCCTTCGTTGCGGAGGCGCTCGCCGGGCTGGGCTTCTCACACGGCGAATGCGCGCGCGCGATAGCTACGGCGAAGGCGCAGGCCGACGACGACGCGTCGTGGACGGAAGAGAGCCTGCTGAAGGCCGCGCTCGGCATCCTCCAGCGCAGGTAGCGAGGTGTTTAAATGGAAGACAACGAACGTTCTCATAAACTGATAGAAACGATGCGCCGCGAGAAGGAGGACGAGATTTACACCCTCCGCCCGCAGGCGCTGAACGACTTTATCGGACAGAGCGCGCTCAAGGACAAGCTGACTATTTTCATGACGGCGTCGCTCCAGCGAGAAGAGCCGCTCGACCACACGCTCTTCTACGGGCCGCCAGGCCTCGGCAAAACGACGCTCGCGGGGATAATCGCCAAAGAAATGAAGGGCAACCTCCGCGTCACTACCGGGCCGGCGCTCGAACGCGCGGGAGACCTCGCCGCGATTTTATCAAACATACAGCCGAACGACGTTCTGTTCATAGACGAGATACACAGGATGTCCGCGAACATCGAGGAGATACTTTATCCAGCGATGGAGGATTTCTCACTTTCGATAGTCGTCGGCAAGGGGCCGCTTGCGCGCAGCATCCGCCTCGCGCTGCCGAAGTTCACTCTCATAGGCGCTACGACGCGCCTCGGCCTGCTTACTTCGCCGCTGCGCGCGCGCTTCGGCATAGTTGAGCAGCTTCATCTATATTCGCCGGAGGAGCTGACCGCGATAGTCAAGCGCGGCGCTGGAGTGCTCGGCCTGAAAATTTTAGACGAGGCGGCGGAAGAGATAGGGCTGCGTTCGCGAGGGACACCACGCGTCGCTCTGCGCCTTCTGCGCCGCGTTCGAGACGTCGCGGAGGTCAAGCGCGTCCCGCAGGTGGAGCGCGACCTTGCGCGCTACGCGCTCGACATGCTCGGAGTAGACCCGCAGGGGCTCGACGACGGCGACCGCAAATTCCTGCGCGCACTGATAGAACTCTTCGACGGAGGCCCCGTCGGCCTTTCGACGCTAGCCGCCGCCCTCAACGAAGATGCGCAGACGATAGAAGACATCTACGAGCCGTACCTGATTCAGAAAGGGCTGCTGGAACGTACGCCGCGAGGACGGCGCGCTACTCGCAACACGTGGGATTACCTAGGCATCCCCGTTTCGCAGCATTTCATGCAATATCAACAGAACCAGCAGAGCCTCTTCACACAGGAGGATGAACAATGAACCAGCTCGGCAAAGCGCTTATAGGCATGGGGCTGCTGCTTGTCGCGATCGGCGTCGTCCTCGTCTTAGCCGGCAAGCTCAACATACCTTTTGGAAAACTTCCCGGCGACATCACATATCAGAAAAAGAACCTGACCGTCTTCGCCCCGTTCGGGACGATGCTCGTCGTCAGCGTCGTACTTTCGATAATTTTCAATATTTTCTCCAGGTGGAAATAAAACAATGAAAAAACATATTTTAGCGGCGGCGGTAATATCCGTCTTCATTTGGAGCCTTCCGGCATCGGCGCGCGAAATTACGGTGCTGTTAAAACAGCGCGTGACGCAGGCGTCAATTGGCGGACAGAGCGTCGTACTCACAGACGCGCGCGGAATGTACACGAAACCGTTTAACGGGACCTTCAAGGCCTCCTATTCAAACGGGGCGATGAAAGCCGGAAAAGTTACTTACAAACTGCCCGTAACGATGAAAAGCGCGTCTGGCGTCATTGTGGACGGTGTAAAGTACAAAGGCTCGCTTGTGATCGAAAAAAATTCGAACGGCCTGAACTTAGTCAACAAAGTGGACGTTGAGGAATATCTCAAAGGCGTGCTCAAATCTGAAATGAGTCCCACGTGGCCCAAGGAGGCGCTCAAAGCACAAGCGGTGCTGGCGCGCACTTACACGCTCGCTGGAAAGCGCCACGGGAACTACGACCTCTGCGACGAAACGCACTGTCAAGTCTACCGCGGCACGGCCGATGAATCGCCCAATATAACGCAGGCCGTCAACGAGACGAAAGGCCAGATACTCACATATGGCGGCGCTGCTGCGCAGACGTTCTTCTTCAGCGACAGCGGCGGCATGACTACGAGTTCTGAGGCCGTATGGGGCGGCGCCATTCCATACCTCAAGCCGAAGGCCGACCCTGTGCCCAGCGGCAGCCCGAACAAAACTTGGAAGACGCAGCTTACGATGGCGCAGGTAGGCAGCAAGCTCAATGCGGCCGGCGTAGGCGTCGGCACGCTGAAATCGCTGCGCCCATACAAACGCGATAAAAGCGGCAGAATCGAGCAGATAGAGCTGAAAGGCAGCGCTGGTACGAAAATAATCAGCGGCGACAAATTCCGCAACGCGGTAGGCGCGTCGGTCGTCAAGAGCACGCTCTTTGAATTCAACCGCCAGAGCGCATACAAAGTCAGCACCGAATCCGTCGTCAAGCCTGCGGCGAACGTCGTGCAGATTCCAAAACAGAACGCCTCGCCTGCCCAAAACACGCAAATCGCAGGAATGCCTGAAAGCGATGCCGACAAGCTCTACTGGATGGCGAAGAACAACGTTTTCACGATGAGAGAGCTTCTATCAATGATAGGCAACGATACAAAATACCCCGAGTACGTAGCGGAGGGGCTTGCGCGCATGGCAAAGATGAAAACTCAGCCTGCCAAAGCCTCGTCTCCGAAACCCGCGAAAACTGCGGCCACAGTCACCGTTACGGAAACTTCGGCGTCCGCCCTCTCTATGGACGGTACATCGGCTAAGACTGTCGTGATGTACGGCAGGGGATACGGCCACGGCGTCGGTTTCCCGCAGTGGACGGCGAAAGCTCTCGCGGAAGCCGGATGGGACTACAAGAGGATGCTTGAATATTACTTCGCCGGTACGAAGCTGGAGACTAGGTGATATGGAACGCGACCTTACAAAAACGGCGGCCTACGACTACGAGCTGCCTAAAGAGCTGATTGCGCAGGACCCGGCGGAGCCGCGCGACTCGTCGCGCCTCATGGTGGTGCACAGGAAAGACGGCAGTACCGAAGACCGCATATTCCGCGACATAACGGAATATCTCAACCCCAGCGACCTGCTTGTCCTCAACGACACGCGCGTCCTTCCCGCGCGCGTCGAAGGCGTTAAAAAAAGCTCCGCGGAGCACGGCGCGCATGTCGAGATATTCTTCCTTCATCCGGGCGGCGCGCCGAATGAATGGACGGCGCTCGTCCGCCCCGGGCGCAAACTGCCCGAAGGAACAAAAGTCGCGCTCGACGGCGAGACGGAAGTTACAGTCGGCGCGCGCCTTGAAGACGGCCTGCGCACGCTGATATTTGCAAAGGACGCGGATCCTCTCGCAATAATACACAAATTCGGCAAAACGCCGCTCCCGCACTACATCACAGACACCCATGCGGAACCGGAGCGCTACCAGACGGTCTACGCGAAGGCGGATAAAGAAAACTCCGTCGCCGCGCCGACTGCTGGGCTGCACTTCACGCCGGAGCTGCTGCAAAAGCTTGAGGACAGGGGCGTGCCGCACGTCTTCGTCACGCTGCGCGTCGGTCTCGGCACATTCCGCCCCGTCAAGGCGGAAAACATCGCCGACCACATAATGCACGAAGAATTCTGCGAAATACCGCCTGAGACCGCCGCGGCGATAAACGCGGCGAAAGAACGCGGCGGGCGCGTCGTAGCTGTCGGCACGACGGTCGTGCGCACACTCGAATCGTTCGCGCAGCGCTACGGTAAAATCGTCCCCGGCGCGCTCGACACGCGCCTCTTCATAAATCCGGGATTTGAGTTCAAGGCCATAGACGCGCTTATAACGAACTTCCATCTGCCGATGAGCACGCTGCTGATGCTCGTCTCGGCCTTCGGCGGCTACGATACAATGATGAGCGCATACAAAGAAGCTGTGTGCAAGCGCTACCGCTTCTTTTCATTCGGCGACTCGATGTTCATCGAATAGGAGCAGCGCGAAATGACGGTAAAAATGTTCGGCACAAGAAATTGCCCCGACGTGCGCGCCGCGCTCGAAACGATAGCGGAGAAGGGGTTCGACGTGGAATTTGTCAACATCGACGAAAGCACCGCGAACCTCAAGCTATTCCTGCGGCTGCGCGACAAAGCGCTCGAGTTCGACGAAGTCAAGCAAAACGGCGCGATAGGCGTGCCCTGCTTCGTCGACGGGAAAAGGATATTCTTCGACATAAAAGAGCTGTAACAGGCAGCTCAGATAAACCGGCACAAAGGGCGGCGGTAACGTAAAAACCGCCGCTTTTTTGCAATCGGAGGTGAAAGCGATGCTCCTGAAACAGCTTAGATATTTCGTAACGGCGTCGAAGCTCGGCAGCTTCACCGAAGCTGCGCTCGAATGCGGCGTCTCGCAGTCCGCGGTATCGCAGCAGATAAAGGCGCTTGAAAACGAACTTGGAGTGGAGCTAGTCGTGCGGCGAGGCAGGGGCTTCTCGCTCACAGCTGCGGGAGAGCTGGTCTGCGCCCGAGGAGAAATGCTGCTGCGCGAGGCGGAGGCGCTTTGCCGCGACGCGAGAGCCGCGGCGGAGAGCCGCTCACGCATCCGCACCGGATACCTGCGCTGTTTCGGCGGAGAAGAACTTCACCTCGCCGTCGCAGAATTTGCTGAAAAGCGTCCAGACCTCTCGATAACCACCGTGCGCGGCTGTCATGAAGAGCTTTACGACCTTCTCCGCTTCGGCGGGGCGGACATAGTCGTGAGCGACCAGCGCCGCGCTTTTTCAGGCGAATACGTCAATTTTGTATTAGCGGAATGCGGCTGCTGGGCTGAGTTCTCGGGGCGCAGCAGCCTTGCCGCGCTCAACGGCCATGTAGAGATCGAAGAGCTGGCGAAAATTCCCTGCATCCTCGCCGCCCCTGCGGAGCAGCGAGAAAACGAAATATTCTTCTACAAAAACACGCTAGGCATTCAAAGCCCATTTTTCTTTGCAGAAAGCATAGAAGAAGGTCGGCTTATGGCTGCAGGCAACGACGGATACCTGCTCGTCGAATATGCGGCGATACGCCCGCGCATCGCGGCGCTCCTGCGTCTTCCGATATATTCTGGAAGCTCGCCGGTGCTTCGCAGCTACTGCGCCTTCTGGAAGAAAACTAACGGCAGGGCGGAATTTTACGAATTCGCCGAAACTCTGCGAAAAATCTTCAATATAGCTTAGACGCCAGAATTTATAGAGCCTCGCCTAAAAAGCGCCGCTTTCTTTCTTAAAGGGAGCGGCGCTTTTTGCATAAGTTTTACTTATCTATGTCATAAGCCTGTGAAATTGTTCCTTGCGCGCGTGCGTCCTAGAATATCCGCAAAATTAGGAGACGGCGGCTACGCCGCAGCAAAAGGAAAGGACTGACAGGGGCATGAAAAAAGAAGTAATGGTAGTTACAGGCGCGGGACAGATAGGAATGGCGATAGCGCGGCGCATGGGCTTTGGCAAGAAAATCATCCTCGGCGACAAAAAGCTGGAAAACGCGCATGCGATAGCGCAGACGATGAACGGAGCAGGCTTCGACGTTCTGCCTATGGAGACGGACATCGCGTCGCGTGATTCGATACAGTTGCTTATCGCCAAGGCGCTGAAGCACGGCGGCATAACGATGCTCGTAAACGCAGCGGGAGTATCTCCGAGCCAAGCGCCGGTAGAGGCGATACTGAAGGTTGACCTTTACGGCACCGCGGTTTTGCTTGAAGAAGTGGGGAAGGTTATAGCGCACGGCGGCGCTGGCGTGACGATTTCCAGTTAGTCGGGACACCGCATGAAGCAGCTGACGCCTGAGGAAGACGAACTGCTCGCCTGCACGCCCGCGGAAGAGCTGCTTTCGCTCGATATTTTACAGCCCGCCAACATCCGCGACACGCTGCACGCCTATCAGCTGGCGAAGCGCTGCAACGAAAAGCGAGTTATGGCCGAGGCTGTCAAATGGGGCGGACGCGGCGCGCGCATAAACTCAATCTCGCCGGGCATAATAGTTACTCCGCTCGCCCTCGACGAGTTCAACGGCCCGCGCGGAGATTTCTACAAAAACATGTTCGCAAAATGCCCAGCAGGCCGCCCCGGCACTGCGGACGAAGTCGCAAACGTCGCGGAGCTTCTGATGAGCGAAAGAGGCGCGTTCATCACAGGCGCGGACTTCCTGATAGACGGCGGTGCGACGGCGAGCTGGTTCTACGGCCCGCTGAAGCCGAAAAAATAAATCAAACTACGCCTGCCGTGGTAAGTCCAAACTACAAACAGCGATACATCGAAGGCATAAATTTTATATATACAAAAAGCATTTTACATCGTCCGGCGCCGGGGCTAAAGTATATCGCGTATATAAGACGGCCCGCGCAATGAGGCGAGAAACCGCGCGGGCATGGGAAACGGAGGAATTAAGATGAAAAAACTTGTGGCATATTTTTCGGCGAGCGGTGTAACGAGGGCGGCGGCGAAGCGCGTCGCTGAGGCGGCGGGGGCGGACCTCTTTGAAATAAAGCCAGAGCAGCCTTACACGCACGCGGACCTCGACTGGACGGACAAGAAGAGCCGCAGCACGATAGAGATGAACGACAAGACGGCGCGCCCCTCGATAGCGGAGAAGCTGCCTAACATGGCGGACTACGACGTTGTGTTTGTCGGATTCCCGATCTGGTGGTACGTAGCGCCGAGGATCATAGAGACCTTCCTTGAAAGCTATGACTTCGCAGGCAAAACGATCATCCCATTTGCAACCTCCGGCGGCAGCGGAATGGGGCGCACCGTCGACGAGCTGAAGCCGCACGCCCCAAAAGCAAACTGGAAAGCCGGACGGCTGCTCAACAGATGCTCCGAGATCGAAGTCAGAAGCCTGCTGGAACAGGCGGAGAAGTAGAGTCATTTCGCATACTTGCGCGAGATAATCAAAGATTCTCAACGCGGCGGAGGAGGCAGGACGTCACGCCGCGTTTTTATTTGTCATGCGTTGATATGAACCTCTGGGCGCGTTAGAATATCCCGGTCACGGCCCGTCCAGCGGGCTGATACGATGAAATTTGCAAAGGTCCTGATCCTTATGAAGAACAACGCTGAAACGACGGCGGTTTTTGAGTCTCTGCCAGTCTTAAAAGCTCTGGAGATAATGGCACTCCCGACGATAATCAGCCAGCTAATCGTCCTCATTTACAATTTCGCGGATACTTTCTACGTCGGCAAGACTAACGACCCGCACATGGTGGCGGCCCTTTCGCTCATCCTGCCTGTATTCAACATCACCCTCTCGCTCGCCAGCCTGACGAGCGTCGGCAGCGGCACGCTCATCTCGCGGCTGCTCGGCGAAAAGAGGGAGGGCGAGGCTAGAAAGATCTGCGCGTTCAGCATTTACGCGTCGATTCTGGCGGCTGCGCTTTTTTCTCTGCTCATGGCCGTCTTCATGGAGCCGGTTCTTTATCTGCTCGGCGCCGACGAGCATACGATGCTATACGCGAAGCAATATTCCTACTGCGTCATAGTTTTCGGCGGCGTCCCGACAGTCCTTTCGAACGTGCTCTCTAATCTTTTACGCAGCGCCGGCGCTTCCAGAGAGGCTGGATTCGGCATAACCTTCGGAGGGCTGATCAACATAGCGCTTGATCCGCTCTTTATGTTCGTGCTTATGCCGCGCGGTCAGGAGGTGCTCGGGGCTGGCGTCGCCACCTGTATTTCGAACTATATCGCGTGCCTTTATTTTGTCTTCGTGATATTCAGGATGGGGAAGGCTTCCGTTATTACATTCAGCCTTAAGACAGGAATGCCTTCGTCCGGCAGCATACGCTCAACCTTCGGCGTAGGCGTGCCAGCGGCGCTTACGACGCTGCTTTTTGATCTTGATTACGTCGTCATCGACAGGCTCATGGTTGAGTACGGCAACGTGGCGCTCGCCGCGGTCGGCATAGTGCTGAAGGCCGAACGTCTCCCGCTCAACTTCGGCGTGGGGCTCTGTCAGGGCATGATGCCGCTGGTTGCGTACAACTATTCATCCGGCGACCATAAGAGGATGAATGCCGTGATGCTGTGCGCGCTTAGAGTCGGGCTGGTCATGTCGGCGGTCAGCGTAGCGCTGTATGAGCTCGCGGCTCCATATATCATGAGAGCCTTCATAGAGGAAACCGGGACGGTCGCGCTAGGCACCGACTTCCTTCGGATAAGGGTGCTCGCAACGCCGCTAATGTTCATGAGCTTCTTCACAGTCTTTCTTTTCCAGGCGTTCGGCAGGGGAGACAAAGCGTTTTTCCTCGGAGTTTCGCGCTGGCTCGTGCTGAATATACCGATGTTGTTTATTCTAAACGGCGTATTCGGAATATACGGCATCGTGTGGTCGCAGTTCACGGCCGACAGTTTGACCGTCGCTCTGTCGTTTTACGTTTATAAAAAATATGCAGACAGACATTTACGGCTCTG